>CAZIES010000007.1:0-36214 GCA_964538295.1 uncultured Arcobacter sp.
GCATGCTCAATAAAGTTTGCAACCTCTTTATATTTTGTTAAATACTCTCCCATTCGTGAAGGATCTAATAAATCCATAACACACGTCACACCACCAACTGTTAAACTTTGTGGGTGAGGCTGTTTTCCTCCAAACATAGCCATAAGTTGAGCTGCTGTTCGTTGAACTTCAAGTGCTTTTAAGTAGTGAGATAATGCGATTAGGTTTTGCTCTGGCGTTAACTTAAATGTTCCATGTCCCCAGTAAGCATTTGCAAATGGTCCTAATGCTCCTTTATCAACAAAAGCTTGAACTTTATCTTGAACAAGTCGCAACTCATTTTCACCTGTACCAATTGGATACTTGGTATATTTAAATGCTTCTTTAGATGCAAGTGCAGGATCAGCTTTAAGAGCAGAAACCACATCCACCCAATCAAGCCCATGTAAATGGTAAAAATGAACCACATGGTCATGCATGAAAAGCGCTTGGTTCATTAAACTTCGTGTTAATTTTGCATTAATTGGAGGAATAATACCTAAAGCATCTTCAACAGCTTCAATACCAGCTCGATAGTGAGAGTAAGTACACACTCCACAAATTCTTTGCATTAAAAAACCTGCATCTCTTGGGTCTCTATTTTTAACAATGGTCTCTAATCCTCGCCACAATGTTGATGAAGAGTAGGCATTTTGAATAACATTATTTTCATCTACTTCAACTTCTATTCTTAAGTGACCTTCAATTCGTGTAATTGGGTCAACGATAACTCTTTTATTTGCCATTTTTAATGTTCCTCATCTTCTTGTGGATTTTTTACTTTAGAGATTACAGCGTGTGCAGCAATACCAACAGCAGTTGCAGTTAAAATACCTACACCAATTTTATCTGCTGTGGCATCTGCTCCTGCTCCACCAAATACAGTGTTATAAAGTTTATCTGCAACAGGTTCTTCAAATGGTCCCATCGTATCCCAAAAGTCAGGTTCACTACACCCAATACATCCATGTCCTGCTTGAATAGGCCATGACATGTGTTGATTAAATTTATTTTTTGAACAATTATTAAACGTATAAGGTCCCTTACACCCTACTTTGTATAAGCAGTACCCTTTTTTAGCACCTTCATCCCCAAAGTTTTCTACAAATTCACCCGCATCAAAGTGACCTCTTCTTTCACATAAATCGTGAATTCGTAATCCATATGCCCATTTTGGTCGGTTATACGCATCAAGGGCAGGAAGTGTTCCATAAAGAATAAAATGTAACAGTGTTCCCACAATATTTTTTTCACTTGGAGGACATCCAGGAACATTGATAACTGTCTTATTAGTTACTTTACTTAAAGGCTGAGAGTTTGTAGGATTTGGATTTGCAGCTTGTACTCCACCAAAAGCAGAACAGGTTCCAATAGCAAAAATAGCAGCAGCATTTTCGCTCGCTTTTTTTGCACTGGCTTCCCCTGTTTGACCATGAGCACCAATGGTTAGATAAAAGTTTTCATCACCAGAAGGAATAGCACCTTCAACCATTAAAATATATCTATTTTTATATTTTTCTATGGCATGTTCTAAGTTCTCTTCTGCTTGCCAACCAGCAGCTGCCATAAGTGTCTCATGATACTCTAAAGAGATATAATCAAAAATCAAAGAGTCAATAGTAGGAGCATCAGTTCGAAGTAATGATTCTGAACACCCCGTACACTCTGCCATATGTAACCAAATAATTGGTAATCTGTCACTAAGTTCAGCAGCACGAGCTACAACAGGAGTAAAACTTGCAGGTAACATTAACATCGCTGTCATAGCTCCTGCCCATTTCATAAAATCTCTTCTAGAAATTCCTTTTTCATTAACAATTTTCGCAATTGATTTTTTGTCATCAAGTTTTGGAAGTTTTGATAATTCATCTAAACGAGAAGAGAGCTTTTTAAGTAAGTTAGTATCTTTCAAATCTTTCCTTTTAGTGAATACCCATTCACTAGTTGGAGCATAAAAAATACCAACTCAAAAGAATTGGTCATATTTTAGCATTGACTGAATGGTCATTCAAATGTGTGAAATATTACAGAAGCTAAACTTAACTATTACTAAAATAAAAATTAATATACCATTTTAGTTCCCATAAAATAGGACTACCTAAGAAAAAGTAAAGAATTATTTTCTAAATTATGTTTTCAATATTTTATTATTTTTTTCAATAAAAGTTTGTGTGAAGTTCGGTGAATAGCTATTCACTTAAAGGTTGACTTTTTATTACTTTTTAAAAATAATCATGACATAAAAGATATTTTTTATCAAAAAAAGAGGATTAAATAAATTTTTAAATTTATAAAAAAAAGAGATTTTAAGAGGTTAGATAACCTCTTAAAATTTAGTTTATGTCTAAAGGATACTCTTTTGGTAAATGAGATTTAAGTGTTTTTAACTCTTTTTGAGTTTTTGAAAGTAAAATTGAGTTAGCAAACATGTCACCACACAATACAACATCTCTACATTTTAGCTCACTGTTAATCTTCATTACATTGTCAACAATAAACTCACTAAGGCTTTCATAAACAGAAAATGCAAGCATAGGATTTTCAACTCCTGCTATCTTATAACTCATAATTGATTGTATTACTTTTCGATAATCTAAATAGTTCATATCATCAATTTTTGCTACTTTATAGGAGACATCTAGCCCACTTTTTGCTTTAAAATCATGAGCTGTTGATTCTAATTCATTTGCATCTTTTAAGCCAATCATATGTGCAGTTAAGTTTAAAATCGTCTCAAAACCATGGGTATTTTCTAAGCTTGGTTTTGTCTCAAAAATTTGCGGGAATTTCTCTTTATAATTTTGAACTAATCGCTCTGTATTTTCGTCAATACCTTCAATATCTTCAATACATACATCAAAATCAGTCATCACATTAGGAATTTTAATAATCTCCTTAACTCCCTTACCTGGTACATTGACAGCAATTGAACTCTCATAACTTTTAGTTGACATATAAATACCTATTGATTTTTCAAGACGTTTATTGAGCTGACTTAATGTTGCTTTAAAAACACCACCACTTTTATCAAAATAGTCATTTGAAGAGGCAAAGGTTTCATTTAATGTATAATCAAATCGAGGGAAAAGTGCCTTATCTCCTCTAACAATTAAGGCTTGTTCATCATTGTATGTAACTTCTAAATCATTTTGTGTTGCTTCTTCACTATAAATTAGAAAATCTACCCCCTCTTTTCGTAAAGCAGTTGCTAGTTCATAACTAATTTCATCATCAGGAAGTTTTGTATGAATAAAGTTGGTATTAGAGTACTCTTTTTGAGTATTTCTTAAAATATTAAATTTTAATTTCACTAATGGACGTTCAATAGAACTTAAGAGTTGAATATCTCTTGGGCTAGTTGCCAATAAATCACCAACAGCATTTAAATTAATAATCATTAATTTAACCTCTTCTCCTAATGCCATTCGGTTATCATAACTTGGTAAGGCTACCTTTTTTATCCCATTAGAAGTATTAATCTCAACAATCTCACCCGATTTAATTGCTTTTGCCTCTTTTTCAAAAGCAGTAGAGTTTTGGTAAATATCTATAATTTTTGAAGCAGAAATTGCAATATTTTGTTTTTCAATATGCTCTTCTAACGTTTCAAAACCATCTTCAATACCCTCAACCACACTACTTTTTCCAATAAAAATAGATAACGGCAGCTTACTCTCCAAAAACTTGAAGAAAGCCTCTAGTTTCTCTTCTTCTTCATCAATATTGAGGGCAATAAACCCTTTATATTGTTCACAAGTAGCATTTACACCAAACTCTTTTATTAAATCAGTAATAATCTCTTTAAAATAACTATTAGTTGAACCATAATCAATTTTATATGTTAACTTCATCGTGTTGTATCCTCATCATTAGGTATTCTTTCATCATATTCATCATTATATGAACCCATTAATCCTTTAGCAACATCTGCGATTGTTTTTTGATTTTCTTTTGGAGTAATTTTTACATCTAGTGCTTCGATATCTTTTAGTGCTTGGTTAATTAAATCCATAAAATGCTCTTCTATTTTTGGGGTTAGTCCAATCTTTACACTCTCAATATCTTCAGGAATAATCCCTAAAATAATCACTTCTGCATGTTTTTCTAAAACAGAACAAATCTCTAACATCTCTACGATTTCAACCTCATGGGCAGTCTTACGATATTGTCCCATTCCAAGTAAAACATCCGAAGGGAGCCTAAAAATACTTCCAGGATTATCCTCAACAGAAACCGTATCTAAAATAAGTACATTATCGTACTCTTGAAAATATGCCATGAGTTTGAACCCTAAAGTTCCCCCATCCATAATTTCAATATCACCTTCAAAATCATAATTCTCTTTTAAATAGTGAGCAGCGTAGATTCCTACACCCTCATCTTTGAATAATACGTTTCCAACGCCAATAACTATATTTTTCATATAAACCTCTCATTTACAGCTTAATAGATTTAACCAAAATTAAATCTATTAAGCGTTAAAAAAAAGGCTGCAGCTAAAAGCTACAGCCTTTACACACATAATTTTACAAGATTTAGCTTAAGAAGCTGTTATCTTATTTCCCTTTGTGGTTTTCCACTTCACCCTGTTCATTAAGGATATTTCCATTATGGAACTTCGTTCCTCCAAATACAATGTTAATATCACCTTCTCGCCAGAAGATTGTTCGCCAAACTTGGTAGTAAATATGCGACATTACCCACATAAGAAGTATATACATAGCAGTATGGTGAGCAATTCTAACTCCCATATTTCCACCAAATACATCCAGTGTCCAATCTGTGGCTACATGTAGAATCCATGGCCACCAAGCACCAATAGAACTCTCACCTGATGCTAACCCATGAACATATAACTGTAATCCAGTTAATAACATAAATACTAATAGAATATGGAAAAGTGTAAAGAACATAATGTTATAACTATCACTATGGCTTGAATCAAATTTCTTTCTTCTATTAAATGTAATTAAATTAAAAAACACTTCACAAAACTCTACAAAATTTTTCTTTGTAGGTAAAATCTTTTTATACGGCTTCTCAAAATTAGAGAATAAGTATAGGTAACCAATTAAGATTGCGGTTACATCAAAAATAATCGCAACAATAAAGTGTCCCCAACGATTCCAAGCCATCACATACTTATCCACCGCAGGATCTGCGATGAATGTTTGATAGTATGGATGACCTATGTATAGCCCGGTTGCAACTGCGATAATCATACAGAACGCATTCATCCAGTGAATGGTCCGCATGATCCCAGTCATACGTTCAACCCGCTTCATTTTAGGCACGGCTTCCTCCTACAGGATCAATTTTGTATACTGCCAACTCTTTACCATTAGTATCAACAATATGTACCGCACACGCAATACAAGGGTCAAAACTATGAACCGTTCTAATAATCTCTAATGGCTCATCAGGATTAACTACTTTTGTTCCAACTAATGATGCTTCGTAAGCACCTAGTCTTCCTTTATAGTCTCGTGGAGCTGCATTCCATGTTGATGGAACTACTGCTTGATAGTTTTCAACTTTACCATCTTTAATTTTTACCCAGTGACCTAAACCTCCACGTGGAGCTTCAGCCATTCCGTAACCTTTTGCATTTTTAGCAACTTTATCAAAATCAAACTCTGTCCATGTTGATAAATCACCAGCAGCAACGTTTGCAGCTAACTCATCACACCATTTAAGAACTTCATCACACATTAATTCAGTTTCAATACAACGAGCTGCTGTTCGTCCAACTGTTGAGAAAAGAACCTTAACTGGTAAATTACCTTTCTTTAAGAAATCAGTTACATACTTAGTGATTTTTTTATCACCTTTAGCTACAGCAACAACCATTCTTGCTAATGGACCAACTTCCATTCTTTCATCATCATAAAGTGGTGATTTAATCCAAGAATATTTATTCTCAGTATCTAAATACGCAATATGACCCTCTTTTTTACCAAAACCAGTATAGTTAGGGTTTGTTACACCATCATAAGGGTGAAGGTTTGTTGTTCCCTCATACCAAGCATGGGTTACATCTTCAGTGATTTTTGATTGATCTAACTCATATACTTTAGATAAATCTTTATTCATAACTACACCTGGAGGGAATAGCTCTGCTGCTTCATAAAATGGTGTATCATCTAATTTAAAGTCACCAAATGACATAAAGTTACCAATACCACCACCAACACCTGCTAGTGCTTCATCTGCATACATTGTTCCTGCCATTAATACATCAGAAACATATGCTTGCTTAGTAAATTTTGTTGCTTTTTGAATAATATCTTTAAACTCAGCAACTCTAATTGGATTTTTAATATCTTGAACACACGTTACACCACCAACAACAATTGATTGTGGATGTGGATTCTTACCACCAAAAATAGCTTGTGCTTTTGCAATATCTCTTTGTAAATCAAGTGCATCTAAATAGTGAGACAGTGCAATTAAGTTTTGCTCAGGAGTTAGTTTATACGCTTTACTTCCCCAGTATGCATTTCCAAAAATTCCAAGTCGTCCTTGTTTTACATATCGAGTAACTCTCTCTTGAACTTCTGCATAATGATCTTCATTTGCATTCCATGGTCGAGTACCTGCTGCTTTTGCCCACTTTTGAGCTTCTGCAACTGCTGCTTTAGGATCAGCTTTAAGTGCAACCGTGATATCAACAAAGTCAAGTGCATGTAAGTGATAGAAGTGAACAATGTGGTCATGAATATATAATGAACCTTGCATTAAGTTTCTTACAATTCTTGCATTTTTTGGAATAGTTACATTAAATGCATGCTCAACTGCTTCAATAGATCTTTGGTAATGCGTACCTGTACAAACACCACAAATTCTCATTGCAAGCAAACCACAGTCTCTTGGGTCTCTTCCTTTAAGAATTTCCTCAATACCTCTAAACATTGTTGAAGAACTAAATGCATCAGTAATTACATTATTATCATCAATTACCGCCTCAATTCTAAGGTGTCCTTCAATTCTTGTTATTGGATCAATTACTACATGTTTACTCATTACGCTTCCTCATCTTTACTATGTACTGTTCTTTTCCCTGCTACTGCACTTGCAACTGCATGCACACCAATACCGATCGTTGTTACTGTTAATAACCCTAGACCGAACTCATCAACTGTTTTTTCAACACCACCCGTAGGTGCTTTGATATTTGCATCTGCCATTGGTCGCTCATATGCATATTTATCCCAGAAGTCTGGTTCAGAACAACCAATACATCCTCGTCCAACACCAACAGGCCAGTTAGCCCCTTCGTTGTATCGAATAATTGAACAGTTGTTAAATGTCATAGGACCTTTACAACCAACTTTATATAAACACCAGTTATTCTCTGCACCAACATCACCCCACTCTTCTACAAACTCACCCGCATCAAAGTGTGCTCTTCTTTCACAGTTATCGTGAATTCTATAACCAAATGCAAATTTTGGTCGCAGTAATGAATCTAACTCAGGAACTTGTCCTGTTAAAACATAGTGTAATACAACCCCAACCATATTAGCTGGATTTGCTGGACATGCTGGGATATTAACAATAGGCTTACCTTTTACTAAATCCATAACACCAACCGCACCTGTTGGATTTGGAGATGCAGCAGAAACACCACCATACGTAGCACAGGTTCCAACTGCAACAATAGCAGCTGCATCTTTAGCAAGTCGATCTAAATGCTCAACAAACGTTTCACCTGATGCACCAATCGTACCATATCCACCATTCATTGCTGTTGGAATTGAACCTTCAACAAAAAGTAAATACTTTCCTTTAAAGTGGTGAACTGCATCTTCAAGTTGTTCTTCAGCTTGGTGTCCTGAAGCAGCCATAATTGTTTCGTTAAACTCTAAGCTTAACACGTCAAATAGTAAGTCATCAACTGTTGGTGTTGAACTTCGTAACAAGGCTTCTGTGTTCCCCGCACAGTCTTGTAACTCAATCCAAATAACTGGAACCCTATTCATAAGTTCAGCAGCTTCAGCAACTAAAGGTGTGAACATAGGAGGTAACATGAGTGTTGCAGTTGTCGCACTTGCCCACTTCATGAAATCTCGTCTATTTACACCTTCACTTTCTAAGACGTCCATGTAATCTGTGTCACTTAATTTTGGTGACTTACGTAAACTTGCCAATCGTTGTTTTGTTTGCTCAAACAGTGAGCCGTAGTATTCATCACCCCTGTTTGTATCAACCCTTGCAGACTTTTGGCTAAAAACTTTTTTAACCATTTCTTGAGAATCCTGAGCCATAAGCATCTCCTTTTTGTATTAATGAATGTTCATTTAGTCTTAAAAAGGTAACGTTTGTGTACTTAAACACAACTTAAAATGCGAATGAATATTCAGTAAATTTTCAATGCTACGTAAATGCTACGCATACGATAAAATGGGATGGTAAACTATTTTTTACTATTTTTTGTTAATGGGTTGTACAGACAGAACAGACATCAAACGACCGAAGAACGACGGTAGCCTCTTTGAGCGAATTTAATCCTAAAAGTGCCTTTTGTGCAACACCAGGATTTTCACTATTTCCTGGTCCTAAATTCCAAACAGTTGGTGTGATAACATCATATGTTACAATTTTTCCACTTTTAACACTCAACTCATGGAAAAGTGAACCTCTACATGCTTCAACAGTTGCATTAGCACTTATATTATCAAACTCTTTTAGTGCTATTTTTGGTTCAATAAAAGAGGGTTCGCTCACTTCAATTTTTCTAAAAAGCTCTTTTGTATGATTTAATAAAAAAGCAAGTTCATCCATACGTGAAAAAACTCGTGTCAACACTGAATCTTTATACTCTTTGTGGATAGATTTAATAAAACCTCTATTTGAAACAAGCGCTCTTGACAGTGGTCCAACTTCATAAAACTCACTATTATATTTAACAGTTTTTGCCCAACCATATTTACTTTTTAGTTGTTTCTTAACTTCAGCATCAAAACAAAATTCATCACTTTCAGTAATCTTATCTTTATTAACTTTATAGACATTTTTATTGGTGATTTTTCCTGTTTTAAAGCACAAGGAGTCCCCTAATACCATATGCCTATCGAAACTCATTCCCTTTGTTTGCATTGAAGTTTCAAATGCAATATTGGCAAAATCTTTTAAATCACCATTAAGTTTATCAATACTATTTATACTATCAAAAGCCAAGTACTCATCTAGAGATAATCCTAAAATATTTTTCTCAACATAAAATAATGCTTGATCTATATAGTTTTCCATCGTTGTTAAATCTAAAAGTGTTGGATCACTCATAACGCCGCCTGGAACCATATATGAAGTATGTGGCCATTGTCCGGCAAAAATTGCCAATGATTTCATTGTTTCACTTGCAACCTTATTTGCTTGTAACCACTTTTCACCTTTTAATGGTTCATATCCTCTATACTCTTTAGTAGTTAGTTCAACTAAATCTGGCATGATAAACATATAAAACCATTTAATATGAGAATCTAAAATTTCAATACAAAGTCCCAGTTCTCTTAATATTTTGGCTTTAGGAGAAATTTCTAACTCTACATTAGCGTTTTTATATAAGTTCTCAATTGCTTTGACTGTTGTTAAAAGGTGGGCTTGACCACAAATACCGCAAATTCTTGGGTTATAGACAAGCGCATCTAAAATTGGCTTATTTTGTAGTATATATTCAAATCCGCGAAAATTCAAAAACTCAATTTGTGAATGGGAGACTTTTTTATCTTTCCACGTCAATCTTAAACGTGCTTCACCTTCAATTCTTTCTATAATATCAACTGTCTTCATACTCTATCAACTTCTTATTTAATCGTTCAATTTTAAAGGTTTTTGCCACACCAGCTAAAGATAAATAGGCACGCTTTTGCACCCCTACTGGTGCTTCAAAAGGTATACCAATATGTTTTTTTGTTTCTAGCATATTCTCTCTAGGAAAATCAAACTCTGTACAACCAATACATGGCATACCTGCTCGAGTTTTTGTATTAACATCATTCCATAATACTTTATTACAATTAGAGTGTGTCATAGGACCTCGACACCCTAAATCATAAAACAAACACCCCTCTTTTAGTCCAAAGTGTTCTGCTTCAACTTTCCACTCAAAATAATCATTTCTTGTACAACCGTGATGTGCTAAATGGCAATAAATTTCTATTGGGCGTTGTTCTTCATCTAACATAATCTTACCATCTTTTTTTATGGTAAAGAGTGTTTGTAAAATCCACTCTGGATGAACAGGACACCCTGTTAAATTTATAACGGGATGGTTCAATTTTACATTTTCTAATAGAGCCTCACTCACTCCACAAAGATCATCATTTAAGTCAAACTGAGCATGTACACCGCCATATGAGGCACACGAACCAACTGAAACTATAAACTTTGACTTTGAAGCTAAACTATTCAGTGTTTTTTTGACACTCTCATTGGATATTTGGAAAAATTTTGTATTATTAGTTAAGGCACCCTCAATAAGTAAGTAATCAATTGACTCTAAAGCTAATATATCTTCAAGTGTTTTATCAGTTGTTAATGAGGGGTGATAAATTAAATCAAAACTATTTAAAAAAAGTTCTAATCGATTGGAGTTTGAACATAAAAGTGAGTGCGTGTTACCATTACAGGTAACCGCTTGAAACCAGACAACTGTTGGTTTATGATTCCTCATACTTTAATGCTCGATAAATATTATCTGCAATAGCATCAGAATACTCTAATAGATCTTTTTCAAGTACATTTTCACCACTTAAAAAAGCAAATCCACCTAAAGCTCCCATAAACATACCAAATGCAGGGAAAAAGTCTTGTTCTCTGAACTCTTTATTTTGTGCACCTTCATCAAGTAGTATCATCACTTCTGTTACAAAATCTCCTACACATAAGAAACCTTCACACCCTTGTGCAAATACTTCTCGATTTGATAAATAGACACGTAAAAAGTACTCTACAATTTCAGGTGATTTTTTTACGTTTTCAAAATATTTTCGAGTAAAAACAAAAAGTTTTTCTTTTGATGAGATATCCATATTATTAACATCTCGTAACTCTTTTGCAATAATATTAGTTGAATATTTGATGGCATATTTTGCTAACTCTTCTTTTGATGAGAAGTAGTTATACATATTTCCCACACTCATTTTCATCGATTTAGCGATATCTGGAATAGTGGTGTTATAAAATCCGTTTTGAGAAAAAAGTTTTAAGGCACTTTCTATAATACTGTTTTTTTTAGCTTCTTTTGCAGACAAACTGTTTCCTTAATAAAAAGTATAATTTTGATAATGATAATATAAAATAGATTAATAGTGAATGAAAATTCGTTTAAAGTAGGTACTTAAGCCCAAAATCGGGCTTAAGTGTAACAAATCTTAAGAGTGAACTAAGTTTGTTAAGTGGTCAGCAGAAACTTGGTGGAAGTTTAAGTATTTATAAACACCATCTTTGTTTTGCTCTGTAATTTTCTTAGGTACAATTTCCATGTACTCTTCTTTAGATGGTAATCTTCCAAGAAGTGCTGCTACTGCTGCAACTTCTGCAGATCCTAAGTAAACTTGAGAACCTTTACCTAATCTGTTATCGAAGTTTCTTGTAGAAGTAGAGAATACTGCTGCATTTTCAGAAACTTGCGCTTGGTTACCCATACATAAAGAACAACCTGGTAACTCTAATCTAGCACCTGCTGCTGCGAATGTTGCGTAGTAACCCTCTTCAGTTAATTGTTTTTCATCCATTTTTGTTGGAGGTGCAACCCATAATTTAGTAGGAACTTCACCCTCACCTTTAAGAACTTCACCAAGTGCTCTAAATAGTCCGATATTAGTCATACAAGAACCAACGAATACTTCATCAATGTTGTGGATTCTGTTTTCATCAGCTAAAATGTTTGTTAACGTATCAACATCATCTGGATCATTTGGACAAGCTAAGATTGGCTCAGTAATTGTATTTAAGTCAATTTCGATTACTGCTTTGTACTCTGCGTCTGCATCTGGAGTTAATAATTCTGGGTTAGCTAACCACTCTTTCATTTTATCAGCTCTTCTTTGAAGTGTTCTTGCATCATCGTAACCCTCTTCAATCATTTTTTCAATTAAAGCGATGTTAGAGTTTAAGTATTCAATAATTGGTTCTTTATCTAATTGAACAGAACACGCTGCTGCTGATCTTTCAGCTGCTGAATCTGATAATTCGAATGCTTGCTCAACTTTAAGATCTGGTAAACCAGCAATCTCAATGATTGTACCAGCAAATACGTTTTTCTTACCAGCTTTTTCAACAGTTAATAAACCATCTTGAATTGCTTGGTATGGAATAGCATTTACTAAGTCTCTTAACGTAATACCTGGTTGCATTTCACCTTTAAATTTAACAAGTACAGACTCTGGCATAGTTAATGGCATAGCACCTGTAACTCCTGCGAATGCAATAAGACCAGAACCTGCAGGAAATGAGATACCAATTGGGAATCTTGTATGTGAATCTCCACCAGTTCCAACTGTATCTGGTAAACATAATCTGTTTAACCAAGAGTGAATAACACCATCACCTGGTCTTAATGTAACACCACCTCTAGAGTTGATGAAATCAGGTAAAGTGTGTCTTAATTTAATATCTGCTGGCTTTGGATATGCAGCAGTGTGACAGAATGATTGCATAACCATATCAGCACCAAATGATAATGCTGCAAGTTCTTTAATCTCATCTCTTGTCATTGGTCCAGTTGTATCTTGAGATCCAACAGTAGTTGCGATTGGCTCAACGTACATACCAGGTTTAACACCTTCTAATCCACAAGCTCGTCCTACCATTTTTTGTGCTTGAGTAAACCCTTTACCGTTATCTTCTGGTTGCTCAGGAGCTAAGAACATATCAGTTGCTTCTAATCCTAAAGCTTCTCTTGCTTTTGCAGTAAGACCTTTACCAATAATTAATGGAATTCTTCCACCTGCTCTCATTTCGTCAGTTAAAGTGTTTGGTGCTAAGTTGAACTCAGATACAACTTCTCCACCTTTTTCAATTACACCAGCGTAAGGTTTAACAACAATCTCATCACCAGTCTCAAGGTTTGCAACTGGAGCTTGGATTGGTAAACATCCTGAATCTTCTGCAGTATTGAAGAAAATTGGAGCAATAATATCACCAATTACAACACCACCAGTTCTTTTGTTAGGAACACCAGGAATATCTCTACCCATGTGCCATTGAACAGAGTTGATACCAGATTTTCTTGAAGAACCAGTTCCAACTACATCACCAACGTATGCTAATGGATTACCTTTTTCTTTAAGAGCTTTCATTGTATCTAATGGATTTTCCATTCTTGATTGTAACATCGCAGTTGCGTGTAATGGAATATCTGGTCTAGTAAATGCAACAGTTGCAGGAGATAAATCATCTGTATTTGTTTCACCAGGGATTTTGTAAACAGTTAATTTAATTTCTTCTTCTAAAGCTGGCTTATTAGTGAACCACTCACCATTTGCCCAAGATTCGATAACTTCTTTTGCTTTAGTATTACCTGCATCACATAAATCTTTTACATCATTAAATGCATCATAAACTAAGATAGTGTTTTTTAATTGCTCAGCAGCTGCAGCAGCTACTTCATCAATTTTTAATGCATCAACTAGTGGAGTTACATTATATCCACCCATCATTGTTCCTAAAATTTCAATAGCGTCTGCTTTTGAAATCACTGAACATGCAACGTTGCCTTGAACAACGTCATTTAAAAATGCAGCTTTTACATATGCAGCATCATCAACACCTGGGTTGATTTTGTTTTTGAAAAGTTCTAAACAGTAATCTGCTTCTTCAACGCAATCAGCTTTTAATAACTCAACTAACTCTGCAGTTTGTTCAGCAGTTAATGCTAACGGTGGTAATCCACCTTCGTTTAATCTCTCTTCAGTATGCGCTTTATAAGTAGCTAATAAACTCATATACATCTCCTAATTAATTTGTTGGGATAGTATACCATAATGTTCCCTTTACCTTATGTACAATTATTGTTAAAAGATGTACAAGTTTTTAATAGTGTAAAGTAAAGTTACATAAAATTGATATTTTTTATACAATAAAATTTTCAAAAGCTCATTATTGGCTTTTTTATGGGAGTTGAATCTTTCCCACCTTCTCTAACTTTGTGACATAATATTACATTTTTTCATTTTCTTTTTGACTCGATTTTCAACTTGTACAATTTTTGTACATATATTTGACGTGTTGTACAAAAACACTTTTAAGCATATCCTTCTTAATATTTTTTATAAAAAATTAGTTTTTTTTATCTAAAAAATCTTTTTATCTCTTTTTGTTGTATATATATAAGTTAAAAATAATTATTTACTTAAATTTTGCGTGTAAAAAAATTATTTTTCTTTTATTTGCGTTATAATGTTAGAATTGTATAAATAGTTATGGTCTGGATTCAATTAAAAAGGATTGACTATGAGAGAATATAACTTCACAACGTATAATGGACTGTTTGATTACATAAGTTCAACTTACAATAATCCAACATTTCTAAATTACCTTTATAATGGTCAGTATAAATCAATATCAACGCAAGACTTTAATGAAAAAGTTATCTGTTTGGCCTTAGCCTTACAAAAAATAGGCGTTAACAAAGGTGATACGGTTGCAATCTTTGCAGATTCTTCACCTTTTTGGCTTATATTTGATTTTGCAATTCATAAAATTGGTGCAATCTCTGTTCCTATTTTTGCAAATATCTCTACCGTTAATCTTAACTTTGAAATTAGTGATGCAAATATTAAATATATTTTTATTGATAATGAAACACGAATTAAAGATATTCATGAACACGATATAACATTTATCACTCATAACTTTTGTATCAAGGGAGAGAGATTTTATAATGTTGATGAAATTTTTATCTCAACCCAAGCCACTTGTAATATTCTAGACTTACGAAAAGAGTCAATTCCACATGAAGATGATATTTTTTCAATTATTTATACCAGTGGAAATACAGGAACACCTAAAGGGGTTCAACTTAGTCACAAAAATATCATCAATCAACTCTATGATATTACAAAACTCATCGATTTAAAAGAGGATGAGACAATTCTTTCACTTCTACCTTTAGCACATATCTTTGAAAGAACTGTCATGAGTTTTTATTTAAGTCGTGGGGTATCTATCTATTTTGTTGATGAAATTCCAAATGTATCCAATTTATTAAAAGTTGTTCGTCCAACAATGATGACAGTAGTACCAAGACTGCTTGAAAAGATATTTAATAAAATCAAAATGGGAATAGCTCAAAAAGGTTTTATAGGAAAAATGATTGCAGGGGGTGCTTTTGAGTACGCCATGCAAACAAACATCGATAAAGAGAGTTTTGCCTATAAACTCTTTGACAAACTGGTCTACAGTAAATTAAGAGCTGTTTTTGGTGGACGTATCATACGACTTGTTACTGGTGGTGCACCACTTAGCGTTGAAATCTATCAATTCTTTGTTAATATTGGACTAAACCTTTATCAAGGATATGGATTAACAGAATCTGCTCCTGTAATATCAACCAATTACCCAGGTGTATCAAAAATTGGTTCAAGTGGCAAAGCTATGCCAAGCGTTGAAGTTAAATTAACTAAAGAAGGAGAACTTTTAGCTCGAGGTGATTCTATTATGGTTGGGTATTTAAATCAACCAGAACTCACCGCTCAAACTGTTGATAATGAGGGTTGGCTTCATACAGGAGATATTGCCACTATTGATGATGAAGGTTTTATTTTTATAAAAAGTCGAATAAAAGATATTTATAAAACCTCCACCGGTGAGTACGTATCAACTATACCAATGGAGCAAGGTTTAGCCAAAAATCGTTATATTGAGTTTGCAACGATTATTGCAAACAACCGCCAATACGTCACTGCTTTACTCTTTATCGATAAAGAACGCTACTTAGCAGATACAAAACATAAACACTTGACCATTAAAGAGTATTTTCATCGAGAGAAAGTTATCCAAAGTATTGAAAATACCATTAATGAAGTCAATCAAAAAGTAAATAAATGGGAAAAAATCATTGATTATACAATTGTCACAACAGATATCTCAATAGAGGGTGGAGAATTAACGCCTTCAATGAAAATCTGTCGGGCATTTATTGAAAAAAAATATGATGAGATAATAGAAAAAATGTATTAAATAAGGAAGGGGGAAAACTATTATGGAACGAATTGCAATTATTGATGGACTTAGAAGCCCTATTGCCAAAGCCAATGGCAAGTTAAATAATGTTGAAGTTGATACTCTTGGAGCAATTATTGCAAAAGAGTTGGTGCTTCGAAGTAAACTTGATTATGATGATTTTGATGAAGTGATTATTGGTAACGTCTCACAACCAGTTGGAAGTGCAAATGTAGCACGTGTCACAGCAAGTCTTGCGGGGTTTTCACAATATACCCCTGCTTATACAGTACATCGAAACTGTGCCTCAGGTATGCAAAGTATCTCTAGTGGTATAGAAAAAATCTATGCAAAACAAGGGGAGCTTTACTTGGTTGGAGGAATGGAATCCATGAGTAATATTCCTGTTTTATTTAGTCAAAAATTCAAAAACCTGCTCATGGAACTTAATGGAGCACGTAAACCAATGGATAAACTCAAAGTGCTTACTAAATTTCGTTTACACTTTTTAAAACCAACCATTGGACTCATCGCTGGTCTCACTGACCCCATCTCAGGAAAAATCATGGGATTAACAGGTGAAAACTTAGCCAATGAGTTTAATATCAGCAGGGATGCCCAAGATGAATATGCTGTACAATCCCATCTTAAAGCGCAAAAAGCCATAGAAGAAGGCATTTTTAAAAGTGAAATTCATCCAATTATGACACACAATGCCTCGATTGTAGATGATGATGGCGTTCGATTCAATCAAAACAAAGAGGCTTTAGGAAAACTACGCCCTATTTTTGATAGAAATGGTACGGTTACAGCAGGAAATGCCTCACAAGTTTCTGATGGAGCAGCAATGTTGATTATTTGTAGTGAAAGTAAAGCAAAAGAGTTAGGGGTTGAGCCTTTAGGGTTTATTACCAACTATGCCTATGCTGGACTTGATGCTGCACGTATGGGACTAGGACCAGTCTATGCAACCAAAAAACTTTTTGATAAAACAGGTGAAAATCTCAAAGATATGGATTTAATTGAACTCAACGAAGCCTTTGCAACACAAGTTCTTGCAAATATGCAAGCTTTTGACTCAAAAGCTTTTGCTAAAAAGGAGTTTAATTCTGATCCTTTAGGTGAAATCAATCCTGAAATACTTAATGTCAATGGTGGAGCCATTGCATTAGGGCATCCTGTAGGGATGAGTGGGACACGTATTGTTTTACACTTAGTCAAGGAGTTAAAACGACGTGGACTAAAAAAAGGTTTGGCAACACTATGTATTGGTGGTGGTCAAGGTGCATCATTTTTAGTGGAGGTGTAAAATGGAAAATTTTAAAAATATGAACTTAACAACGAACAATGGTATCGCAACTTTAGTTTTAGACCTCAAAAATGAGAAAGTAAATAAACTCTCCTTTTCAGTTTTGGAAGAGTTAAATAATATGCTTGATATGATTAAAAATGATTCAACAATCAAGCTACTTGTAATAGAGAGTGCTAAACCAAAAATTTTTATTGCAGGTGCAGACATCAATGAGATTAAAACCTTTACCAATGAGACAGACTCTTTTAAAATGCTTATTCGTGGTGATGATATTTTAACAAAGATTGAAAACTTACCAATACCAACTATTTCATATGTCAATGGTGCATGTATGGGTGGGGGTTTAGAGTTTGTTTTATGTTGTGATTATATAGTAGCATCAACTAACAGTGCAACAAAATTTGCTTTTCCAGAAGTTAAGCTAGGATTTTTCCCAGGACTTGGAGGAACGCAACGTATGCCAAAACGTGTTGGTTTAATGAATGCCTTAGATATGATTTTAAGTGGAAAAACCATTGATGCAAAAAAAGCGCAACGTATGGGCTTAGTTAATGAGATATTTGATCATGGACAAAAGGAGTCTAAACTAAAAGCATTTATTCAAACTGTACAAAATAACAAAGTAAGAAAGACAAAACTTCCGTTAGTGCATAAACTTATGCAAAGCTTTGTAGTTACACGAGAAATTGTTTATAAAAAGACATTAGAAAAACTAGAACAAAAAGTTAACCCAGATTTTACAGCACCCTATATAGCGCTTGATGTTATTAAACAAACCTATAACATGCCATTTAATCAAGGTATAGAAATAGAAGCACGTGCATTTGCTAAGTTAGCTATTACAAAAGAGTCTAAAAACCTTATTGACCTCTTTTTCCTTTTTGAAAAAATGAAAAAAAACTATACTAAAACCGATGCACCAATTAAAAATGCAACTGTTTTAGGAAATGGTGTCATGGGCAAAGGTATTATTTGGCTCTTTTCAAAATACCTTAATGAAGTCCGTGTCAAGGTGCGAAAAATTGAACAGATTAATCCTATGCTAAAAGATATTAGTAAGTTGTATGACTTCTTTATCAAAACACGTAAGATGTCAAAAAGTCAAGTTAACTTTAAACTCAACAAAATTAGTTACACCGATAATTTTGATGGATTAGGCAATATGCAATTAGCCCTTGAAGCTATTATTGAAGATGAAGAGGCTAAAAAAGAGGCTTTTGCTAACTTAGAAAATGCGTTGCCCAAAAATGCCATTATTGCAACAAATACCTCATCAATATCCATAGAAAAACTTGGCTCAGAAGTTAAAAATAAAAAGAACTTTGTAGGGGTTCACTTTTTTAATCCTGTCAATAAGATGCCTTTAGTTGAAGTCATTCCTTCAAGTCATACCAGTAAAAAAACGATTAATCGTCTTTTTGAAATGCTTATTGCTTGTGGGAAAACACCTATTTTAGTAGGTGATTGTGCAGGTTTTGTGGTTAATAGAGTCTTACTGCCATATATCAATGAAGCAGGTTTTATTTTGGAAGAAGGTTCAACCATACCTGATATTGATAAAACCCTTAAAGATTTTGGTATGCCAATGGGACCTTTTACTTTAGCAGATACGGTGGGTATTGATATTGGATTTCATGTAGCAACTATCTTAAAAGAGTCTTATGGAACACGTATGCCAATTGCTGATATATTAACTAAAATCTATAACATGAAACTCTTAGGTGTCAAAAGTAAAAAAGGATTTTATGATTATGAGACAAAAGAAAAAAGTGTGAACAAAGAGATTTATAAGCTTCAAAAATCAAACAAAATCTTTAATAAAGATGAGATTATTTCACGATGTATTTATGTCATGATAAACGAAGCAAGCCGTATTCTAGAAGAGAATATTGTGCAAGAGGCTGAAATTGTTGACTTAGCAATGATTGCAGGAACAGGCTTTCCTCCTTATAAGGGAGGATTACTAAAATATGCTGATGAAGTTGGTATTGCAGAAGTTATTGCTGACTTACGACGTTTAGAAGAGCTTTATGGTGAACGATTCAAACCAAGTAATCTTTTACTTAAGCTTCAAGCGAATAACAAAACATTTTATACAGGGGGAGAGTTATGGAAACGTTAATTTTTATTATTATACTGTTAATCTTTGGGTACTATAAATATCCTAAGGTCTTATGGTTTGGTTTTATAGGGATATACTCGTTAATTTTCTTTAATACAGGTATTATCTTTTGGCTTATCTTTGCACTCTTAGCAGTCGTTCTACTTGTTGACTCTATACGCATTAGTATTCTTTCATCAAACTTAGTTAATATGATTATCAAAAATGGTCTTATGCCAAAGATTTCTTCAACAGAAGAAGCAGCTCTTAAAGCTGGTACAAACTGGGTTGAGTCAAACTTTTTTAAAGCAGAAGTTGATTTTGATGCCATTAAAAATGAAAAAATCACTAAGCTTACAAAAGAAGAAAAGCACTTTTTAGACCATGAAGTTAATGAACTATGTGAAATGACAACTGACTGGGAAATCTTTCAAGATAGAGATTTGCGCCCTGATGTATGGCAGTACATTAAAGAGAAAAAATTCTTTGGTATGATTATTCCTAAAGAGTATGGAGGATTAGGCTTTAGTGCTACAGCGCACTCTCATATTATTGAAAAGCTTGTATCTCGTTCTCAAGTCTTAGCGATTACTATTATGGTACCTAACTCACTAGGACCTGCAGAGCTTATTCTCAAGCACGGAACTCAAACCCAAAAGAAAAGATACCTAAAAGATTTAGCTACAGGTGTTCATGTTCCTTGTTTTGGATTAACTGAACCCAATGCAGGTAGTGATGCTACTTCGTTAGTATCTCAAGGTATTATCATTAAAGATGAAGAGGGAAATTTAAAAATTAAACTCAACTTTGAGAAACGTTATATTACCTTAGCAAATGTAGCCACACTTATTGGTCTAGCATTTCAGCTAAAAGATCCAGATAAACTCTTGGGAGATAAAGAGGACTTAGGTATTACCTTTGGTCTTATTGATGCTAAACTAAAAGGTGTTGATAACTCACGACGTCATGACCCTCTTGGTATCCCTTTTGTTAATTCACCTTTAAAAGGCAAAGATGTTATTATCAATATTGAAGATGTTATTGGTGGTATTGATGGTATTGGTCATGGATGGCAAATGCTTGTAGAGTCTTTGTCTATTGGTCGAGGTATCTCACTACCAAGTGTGAGTTTAGGAGGAAGTAAATTAGCACTTAATGTTGTATCAAACTATTCACAACTTAGAGAACAATTTGGACTCAGTATTAATCGCTTTGAAGGGGTGGAAGAAAAGATTGCTAAAATTGCGTCTTATACCTATATGCTAAATGCCTCACGTAACTATACCTTAGATGCTATTGATAATGGTGTTCGGCCAGGGGTTATTAACTCTGTAATGAAATATCATGCCACAGAAAAATTTAGAGAAGTGATTAATGATGCGATGGACGTATTAGGAGGAGCTGCTATTATACGCGGAGAAAAAAACCTTCTGGCACATGCATATTTTGCCGTACCTATTTCTATTACGGTAGAAGGGGCGAATATCTTAACTCGTAACCTTATGCAGTTTGGACAAGGGTTAATTAAATCACACCCTTTTATTTTAAAACAAATTGAGGCTATTGAGAAAAAAGATGTTGAAGCTTTTGATGAAGCATTCTTTTCCCATGTAGGATTAGTGATTAACGCTTTTTGTAAGAGTGTGACTTACTACTTTACACGAGGATATTTTATTAAAACGCAAGGTGAGTTTAAACGTTATAAACAAAAACTGGTTTGGGCAAGTGCTCACTTTACCCTACTTAGTAATATCGCTTTAGCACTTTTAGGACCTGCGCTTAAAAAAAGAGAAAATATTAGTGCTCGATTTGGAGATATACTCTCATACTGTTATTTAATAACTGCGGTGTTAAGAGAGTATGAAAATCATCCAAAAGAGGAAGATAAACCTTTAGTTGATTACTTTTGCAACTATGCTTTTAATCAAATTCAAATAGCACGTGAAGATATCATTTTAAACCTTCCTGTACTTAAAGTTTTCTTACCACTCATTAAACTTAACCCAATAGGAGTTAAAGCAAAAGATGCTCTTAATGCTAAAATTGTAAGTAACTTAAAAAGTGAAACTTACCTGAATGATTTAACCCATAATGTTTTTGTCTCGACTAATAATAAAGATCGACTTCACATTATGCACCAAGCTGTTTTACATGCGAATCGGTGTGTTGATAGTTTTGATAAAATCAAAGAGGCTGTTAAAGCAGGTAGTATTAAAAAAGTTCCTGTACTAGAGATGATTGAAGAAGCCTTAGCGAAAGGAGTCATTAAAAAAAGTGAAGCAAACCATATGAAAAAAGCCTATAGACTTAAAGAAGAAGTGATTAGTGTAGATTCATTTAAAATCAAAACGTATAAATCTTTACGTTAAAGGTGACTAGGTTATAAAGGATATATGATGAGAAAAGATTTATTAATCAACTCCAGTGGATTAGTCTTAAATATTTTAGAGAAAATTCTTGATGCCAATATAGAGATAAAAGGGATTGAGAATATTCCAAAAGATAACCCACGTATTTTTGTCGCCAATCATTTTACTCGTATGGAGGCTATGCTAGTACCTTATGCTTTATATGATATTACTGGCAAAAAAGTAGGGGTAATTGCCGATGATTCTCTTTTTAAAACCTACTTTGGTGACTTCTTATCACAAATTGGTGCCATGAAAAAATCAAATCCTTGTCGAAACAGCATTATTATAGGAGATCTAGTAACAGGGTGTAAAGATTGGATGATTTTTCCAGAAGGCCGAATGGTCAAAGCAAAAGACATTTCAAAAGATGGAAATCATTACTGTGTAAAAATAAATGGAGCTTGCCAAAGAGTACACACAGGAAGTGCTTTTTTTGCCTTAACTTCTCAACTTTTAAGAGAAGATTACTTTAACAATAAAGTCAGAAATTTTAAAAAATTTCAACGCAAATACTTTATAAAGGAGTGTAAAGATATTCAAGAAGAAGAGACGATGATTATTCCTATTAATATCTCTTACTCCAAGTTACGTACGGGAAAAAACTTCTTAATTGATATGGCTGAAAAATTTCTACAAAATATTGGAAAACACTTCCATGAAGAGTTAGAAATTGAAGGTAACATCGTTCTTAACTCTAAAATAACCATCCAAATACTTAAGCCAATTAGTACAAAACGCGTCATTGAAGATATTTATAAAAGAGAGGAGAATCATACAAAAATAATTAATGCCAATAGGTATGAACTCACTCATCATTTTATGACAAAAATCTATGAATCTCTTACGGTTAACTTCGATCATATTTTTGTATTAACTCTCTTTTTATATCCTAAAAAAAGAGTACAAAAAGAGCACTTTAAACGTATTATCTATCTAGTCGCAAATGCCATTAAAACTAATTGTTTACTTTATGATGAAGATTTAGAGAAACGCATTATACAGCTTGTCTCTTATGAACACTTCGAACCTTTTGAAGATGTTTTAGCCTTAGCTATAAAAGACCATATTGTAGAAGAGAGTGAAGAAGAGTATAGAATTCATAAAAAGAACCTACTTAATTCCTATACCCATCATACGATAAGACTTAATAATATCCTACGAGTTATTCTTAATGAAGTACTTATTATTGATAAAGTCAACGATATCGTCAAAGAGTTGGTTTCAAAATCACCTGAAGTTATTAACACTAAACTGTTAGAACTTTTAAAAATTGAAGAAGTATATGAATATGAAAGTGACTATCTTAAGTTTACAACGCAAAAAGTTAAACCTAGAAATATAGGCATGCCCTTTAGTTTTGAAAAGAAAGAATCAGATGCTTGTGTTATTACCCTACATGGATTTTCTTCTGCGCCTAAAGAGGTACTTCAAATGTCTAAATTTATTCATGAACAAGGTTTTAATGTATATGCCCCTCGTCTTAAAGGGCATGGAACAAACCCAAAAGACCTTAAAGAAACTACGTGGCAAGACTGGTACCTTTCACTCTCACGAGCTATTACGATTGCGACCTTAAAATATAAAAAAATCTATATTGTTGGTTTCTCAACAGGAGGTTTGCTTGCACTTTTAAGTACCAAAAAATGTTATATGGAGTTTGCAGGTATTGTATGTATTAATGCAGCTTTACACTTAAACGATATTCGTATGAAGACAGTTCTTCCTGCTGTTTCCATGTGGAATGATGTAGTTAGTGCTTTTAATGCCCATGAACTTGTCAAAGAATACGTTGATAACAATGCAGAAAATCCTGATATAAACTACGATAGACACTATGTTCAATCTATTGAACAACTCCATGCCTTAATGAAAAAAACACAAAAGAATCTTCCTAAAATTCTTAGTCCAATACTCATAATCCAAGCTAAAAATGATCCTGTAGTTCATCCTAGTTCAGCTTATGAAATTTATGATAGTATTAAATCTAAACGTAAAAATCTTGTCATGCTTGATCTTGATAATCATGTCATTGTTACAGGAGAAAATAGCACACAACTTTATCAAGAGATTCATAAATTTTTACTCAAAACTTAGGCACTTTTAACTACACTTCTATAAAAATATATCAGAAGGAAAAGAATGACACCTAAGGAGTTAGAACATAAACTTCATACACAAATCCCACTCACACAACTTATGCAACTTAAAATTGAAGAGATTAATGATAAAGAACTCATCACAACATCCCCTTTAGATATCAATATCAATGACAAAGGAACTGCTTTTGGAGGAAGTTTAAGTACACAAACAATTATCTCTGCTTGGTCAGTTTGCTTTTTACTTTCACAAAAACTAAACCTTGATCAAAGCTCTATAGTCATAATCAAAAATACAATAGAATTTTTGCGTCCTGTTAAAAAAGCCATTACTTGTCATAGTTATTTACCTACTCAAACCCAAATTGAACAACTAAAAATAAAAATAAGCAATAAAAAAAGTGGTTCACTTACAATTGTTTCACACATTATTGAAGATAATGACGTTTGTGTTAAATTTGAAGGAACTTTTGTTATAAAGTTACACTAAGTTATAAGTTTTGTTTATTTTATTATCAAGAGATACTCTTTTAATATACTTTTTAATTACAATTATATAATATAATTTAACTATGAGGAGAAGTCAATGTTAAGCACACGTAATAAACTTTTTAGACAAACTATTTACTCATTTTTAGAGCTTATTGAAAAAAGAGATGGATATACCTCTGGACACTCAGTTAGAGTTGCTTATTATTCAACTCAAATTGCACGTGCCTTAGGCTTAAGTAAAGAGGAAATAGAGCTTATCTATGACTCAGCACTACTTCATGATATAGGAAAAATTGGTATTCCAGACTCTATTTTACTAAAACCTGGTGTACTCAATGAAACAGAATACAGTATTATGAAAAAACATGTGGCAATTGGTTGTGAAACACTCAACTCATTAGAGTTTTTCTCTACACACGCTGCTATTATTAAAGACCATCATGAAAAATTTGATGGAAGTGGTTATCCAAAAGGAAAAAAAGGGGATGAAATCTCTTTATATTCTTATATTTTATCTATTGCGGACTCCTTTGACGCCATGACAACTTCACGAATATATAGTAAAGTTAATACTCCAAATAAAGCGGTTGAGCTTCTTAAAAAACAAGATGGTATTGATTTTCCACCAGGATTAGTTGATTCCCTTGAACATATCCTTTCAAATCAAGTTATAGAGGGGCATAAAGCGCAAAAGCCTGATGATTTTTTTGAAGAAGAAAAATATGCTTTTCATTATAAAGATTCACTCACTAATCTCTACTCTTATACTTATTTAAACTTTTTTGTATTAGAAAATATTAAAAAACATATCTTTGATTGTGTTTACTATATCAACCTTAAAAACTTTACAATGTACAATAAAGAAGCGAGTTGGATTGAAGGGGATAAATTTCTTATTGCTTTTGCAAAACTACTACGTAAAACTTTTCCAAAAAGTAAGGTATTTAGAATTCAGGGGGATGATTTCCTTGTTATTACTGAAAAACACTATGAGATTGATACCAATATTTTAAAACATCATGAACTTTTTACAACAACATGTGTAGATGTTGATATTCATCACATCGACTTAAGAGATGTAAAATTAAACTCTATGAAGGATTTTGAAGAACTTCTTTTTAATCAATTAGGTAAACGAAGATACAAAACTATAAAAGAAGATATGATTCAAACACTCAACAAAGAGGGGCTTTCTTATGAACAAAAAATATCTAATATTAACTTAGATTATATTATTCAAGACTATGAACTATTTAACACCCTTATTAAAGCACAAGATAAAGAATTAAAGTGCATTTTAAAAGAGAAAGAAGAACAGCTTGATGAACTTGAAGAGGTTTTAGAAAATCTACCTATAGGGTATGCCTCTTTTAATGAAAACCTAGAGTTACAAACCTACAATAAAGAGTATAAAAGAATAGAACAAGAGAAAAAACTCTTTGAGACAATTAAACAACGTATTCAAGACGAATTGATAAATACACATAACTATAAAACAGATTTTAGTTATCAAGATAGCACCATTCAAATCAAGAAAAAAACCGGACTAGAATCGACAAATTATTTAGTCTATATCAATCCATAAAAGCCAATATTTGGATTTTATGGTATACTTTTATCTATGAAAAAAATCATTTTACTTTTACTTTTTTTATCCTTTGCCCTACTTAATGCCAAAACTATTGAAGCAACTTATAAAATAAGCTATGGAATTTTTGGTGAACTTGGAATAGCAAAAACAACCTTACAGCTTTTTGATGATAATACCTATAAAATAAAAGTACACGCTTTTGCAACAGGTATTGCGAAAGTTTTAAGTTCAGGAAAAGAAGAAGTTTATGAAAGTAGTGGTATTGTTAACAATGAAAAACTAATCCCTCATAAATTTACCAAACATTCACAAAATAGTTATAAAAAACGTTTTAAATCTTATACTTTTGATTATGAAAATAGTAAAATCATGTTGGAAAAAACAACCGATAAACTTCAGACTACTTATGATAGTGAGCTCAAAGCACATCAAGTATGGAAACATGAAACCTCAAAAGAGGAGACAAAGTTTTTTGCCTCAAATGATTTACTTTCACTTTTTTTTAATATTAAACAAATTGTTCCTAACTTTGAACAAGGGTGTAATTACGACTTAAAAGCTATTGGTGCAAACTCAAAAAATGGAAACCTCAAAATCTTTGTTCCCCAAGGAGAAGATTTTGAAAAGTTAAATAGTGCCTTACAAACTGACAATACTAAATTCATAGCCTCAATCAATCAAAAAATATTTTCAAGTAAAAATGGAGAACTTTATATCTCTTTAAATAATGAAGGATTTTGTAATAAAGCTGTCTTAAAAGATGTTTTAATTTTTGGTGATATTGTAGGGGAAATGATAAACTTCGAAATTAAGGAGAGTTGATGTTAAAAAAAACCGTTTTAGTTCTTATTATTGCTTTTATTTTTGTGGGTTGTACCAATAAAGCTCCCGTTACCAATCGTTCACAAATGATTTTAATCTCTCAATCACAAGAGTTAGCCTTAGGTGAAAAATCCTATAAGGATACCTTAAAAAAATCAAAGGTAATTACAGGAACAAAAGACTCTATTCGTATAAAAGAGATTGGACATCAAATAGCAAGAGTTGTTAATAATGATTTTAAATGGGAATTCAATCTTGTTGATAATAAATCAAAAAATGCTTTTTGTCTTCCAGGAGGAAAAGTTGTTGTTTACACAGGAATTTTAGAAGTTGCTAAAAATGATGATCAACTCGCTACTGTTATGTCCCATGAAATTGCTCATGCACTCGCGCGTCATGGTGCTGAACGGATGAGTAGTGGTATGGTTGCACAAGGGGTTCAACTTCTTGGTAATGTTCTTCTTGGAGCATCTGGAAATGCACAATATACCAATGCATTTAATATTGCCTATGGAGCAGGAGCTCAATATGGAGTTTTAATGCCTTATGGAAGAATGCAAGAGAGTGAAGCTGATGAAATTGGAATTCACCTCATGCATAAAGCAGGATTTAATATGAAAGAGGCGCTTAACTTTTGGAAAAATATGAGTGCAGGGAAAAAAGAGTCGGTAGAATTCTTTTCAACCCATCCTAACTCAAGTACACGAATTGCAGATATTACAAAAACGATTAAAAAAATTGAACAACAAAACAGATAGCTAAGAGAAGAATCTCTTAGCTATTTATACTCAAACTACTTTGATAATACTATCTCAAAAAGTGCCCCATCATTCATATTACAGACTTTAATCTCACCACCTAAACGTTCTTGTGCAATTTTTTGACTCATGAAAAGACCTACTCCTGTCCCTTCCTTTTCACCTTTTGTTGTGAAATATTTATTAAAAATTGACTCAATATGTTGACTATCAATACCACCTGCATTATCAGCGATACCTATGATTAACTTACCATCCTCAATTTTAGAAGTAATATCAATTTTTCGATTTTCATCAACTTCACATAAAGCATCATGGGCATTTGTAAATATATTCATCAATACTTGAATTAAATCATTTTGATAAGTTGTAACATCAATATTTTCGACACTATTCTCAATAGAGATATTAGCACTTTTAAATTTTGATGCTAGAAGCTTTAAGGTTTTTTCAATTATCTCTCTCACATTAAAGGTGTGTTGTCGTGCATCATTAACTAAAAAGTTTTTAAAATCATCAATAGTTTGGGATAAATACTTTACAGAATTATCAATATTATCTAAGCCATGTAGTAGTGTTTCATCCGTTAACTGTCCATACTCTTTCTCAATTTTAATACCACTGGTGGTTACTGAAATAGTTGATAAGGGTTGTTTCCATTGATGGGTTATATTTTCAAACATTTCACCAAGAACAGCTAGTTTTGATTGACTAAAAATCAACTCATCTTTTGTTTTAATATCTTCAACTAATTTATCATGTAAAATTTTTAATTTCAAATGAGTTTGTACTCTGGCTTTTAAAACAAAGGGTTCAATTGGCTTAACAACATAATCAACTGCGCCAAGTTCTAAACCTTTGACAATATCCTTCTCATTTTCTAAAATCGTCACAAAAATAATAGGAATAGAGGCAAATGCCTCTTTTTGTTTAAGCCTTTCACACAGTTCATAACCATCCATTTGGGGCATAACTACATCTAAAAGTATTAAGTCTGGTTTTAAACCATCAGATAACATCTCTAAAGCTTTTTTACCACTTGTTGCAACGGATACAATATACTCCTCTTTTAACACTTCAATCATCACTTGAATATTTTCAGGAGAGTCATCAACAGCTAAAATAGTTTTCTTTTCATTACTCATTATTATATCCTTAACATTTGCTTTTTGTCTGGGTGGTTTTAAATCACAATTTTTTAAAGTTTCAAACTCTAAATAGGTATTAACTTTATGGAGCACTATCTCTTTGGAAAATGGTTTAGTAATAAAATCCACTGCACCTGCATGTAACCCCTCTTCTTGTTCTGCGATACTATTTAATGAAGTTACAAAAAGAACAGGTATATGTGCAGTTATTTCATCATCTTTTAACTTCCTACACACTTCATACCCATCCATATCTGGCATCACAACATCTAAAAGTATTAAGTCAGGAGGTGGTGATGTACGTGCAAGTTGTAATGCTTTTTCACCATTGGTTGCAGCGATAATAGTATATTTCTCTTTTAATATAATCATTAATAGATGAATATTAGAAGCAACATCATCTACAATCAAAATCCGTGGTTTATTTGTCATTATCAATTTCCTTCAAAAACAGTTCAATAAGCTCACTTGCTCTGTCCGTATCAAATTCATTTAAAGCAGTCGATAGTTGTGTAGAAAACTCTACATGTTCTTCTTGTAAATAAGGGGTTAACTCTTCAATAGTTTCAACACACTGAACAATATCAATATTTAAATGATTTTGAATATCTAAGAGTAAAGTAACCACTCTAGGTTTATCAAAACGTTTACTTTTTATCATATTCTTTTGTTCTAAATTTTTTATCTCATCTAAGACATTTTGTAAACTTATCTTAAAGGATTCAAACATCTCTAGTGATGGTATCTTATTATTATGTAAAATTGTACTCATACTACCTAACTCTAAATAGAGCTTATGGGCTGATATATTACCTGCAATACCTTTAAGCTCATGAACTTTTCGCTCTAGGGCTTCAATATCTTTATTCACAATCAACTCTTCAATAATGATACACACATTATGATAGTTTAGATAGAACTGTTCAAGTATTTTGAGGTATGCCTTTTCATTATTAGCCATACGAATCATAGCTTGTTTTGTATCTAAAATATCACTGTTAATACGTTGAAGATGTTGAAATGTAACCTCACCCTCTTTTACTTCTAAAGGTTGTACATCATCAATAAACTCTTGTAACGTTTCAAATAATTCTTGTGGATTAATAGGTTTTGTAATATGCTCATTCATTCCGACAAGTAGGCTTTTCTCTCTATCTCCAACTAATGCATTTGCACTTAAAGCAATAATGGGTATTTGTTTAAAATAATCATCTTCCATATTTCGTATACGTTTTGTCGCTTCTAAACCATCAAGTTGTGGCATTTGAATATCCATAAGTACTAAAGTAAAAGCTTTTGTTTTAATTTTTTCAATTGCTTCTAAGCCATCATTAGCAACAACAACATTTAACCCATGAGCTTCCAGCATAGAAACAGCAACATCTTGATTAAGTAAATTATCTTCGACCAATAAAACAGTCACTCCCTCTAAAGACGATTCTATAACTTCATCATTTTTTTTACCAGAAGAAGGTAAACTTGCAGCAACACTTAAAGCTTCCATAATCGTATCGTATAAAGTTGATGGGGAGATTGGTTTCGTTAAATAGCCTAATAAACCAAACTCTTCAATATCTTTTTCAACAAGCTCTTGAGAATAAGCGGTCACCATCAAGGTTCTTGGTGTTTTTTCATGTAGAATATCTTTATACTCAAGATAGGTTTCAATTCCATTTAATTCAGGCATCTTATAATCTAAAAATACAAGGTCATACTCTACTTCTTGTACTTTTTTAACAGCTTCAACGCCACTATGCACAACATCAACACTGTATTCAAAAGATTCAAGCATCTCTTTAAGCACTTTAGAGGCTAAAAGATTATCATCAACAACAAGAACATTTAAATGCGTCATTGTTTTAGGGAAATTAAATTCAGTGACTAATGGAATACTCATTGTTTTAACTTTAATAGTAAAACAAATGGTTGTACCTACACCAATTTGTGAATCTTCAATCCAAATATCTCCACCTAAGAGTTGTGTTAACTTTTTACAAATAGCTAACCCTAATCCTGTACCTTGAAAATTTCGTGTTGCAGAGTCATCCACTTGAGAAAACTCTTGAAAAAGTTTTGATTGATTCTCTTTTGTAATACCAATACCACTATCTTTAATACAAAACATTAAGGTTGCTTCATTATCTACTTGTTTAACAAGTTTTGTCGAAACCAAAATCTCTCCATGTTTTGTAAATTTTATAGAGTTTGAAAGTAAATTGTTTAAAATTTGAGAGAGACGTAAACTATCACTCATAACACTAATTGGAAAATCTTTATCATAATAAGTTAATAATTCCAATTCATTTTGTTCTGCTTCAACACTCATGACACTCATAATCTCATTTACTAACATATGAATATTAAATTGTGCATTTTTGATTTCAAGTTTATTGGCTTCAATTTTTGAAAAATCTAAAATATCATTAATAACACCAAGAAGAGAATTCGCTGCCCCATTTGCTTTTTTAATATAATTTTCTTGTGTTGAGTTAAGCTGTGTTTTTTCTAAAAGATAAAGCATCCCTAAAACAGCATTCATAGGGGTTCGTATTTCGTGACTCATTTTAGCTAAGAAATCAGATTTTGCTTGATTTGCTAAATTTGCCTCTTTTTGAGCTATCTCTAACTCTTTTTGTACCCGTACTTTTTCAGTGACATCCTCTTTAATAGAAGCAAAATATTTAATGGTTTGATTTTCATCAAAAATAGGGGCAATAATAGCACTCTCCCAAAAAAGTTCACCATTTTTTTTCTTATTTGAAAACTCTCCATGCCATGTCTTGCCAGAAAGAATTGTTTTCCAAAGCTCTTGATAAAAAGTCTCATCTTGAAAACCAGATTTAACAATACTTGGGTTTGCACCAACAAACTCAGCATAAGTATAACCCGTTTCATTCACACAAAAAGGATTTACATATTCAATGACTCCTTGCTTATTCGTTAACATAATAGAGACTTGACTTTGTTCAATCACTTGTAAAAATTTATTAAGCTCCTCTTGGACAAGTTTACGTTCATCAATCTCTTTTTTTAACTTTCGGTTCCAAAAAAGAATAAACAATACAATTAAAACAAACCAACCAAAAATTTGATAAACTAAAGAGTAATCAATAACCTCTTCCATCTTAACGGTTAACCACTTATCTTTAATGGTCTTCACCTCTTCTTTATCGCTGATATAAATTAATTGATTAAAAATATTAAGTAAATGTATATCATCATTTCGCACAGCAATTCGCAAATAGTAATCAATTCCCACTTTAGCTGCTATTTTTAAATTGGTCATTCCATTTTTAGCAATACTGTAACTTACTGCTGCAGTGGTATTAATAAAGCCATACAACTCTCCACTACTTACTTTAAATAATCCTTCAGTTACATTTTTTGTGGGTACTAAATTAATATTGGGGTATTTTTTCTTCAACAATTCAGCAACAGCAGAATTTTTCACAACACCAATTTTATAACTTAAAATATCTTCAATGTTATCAATGAAAGGTTCTTTCTCTCTTGTTACAATAACTTCTGGAAACTTTAAATAAGGCTTTGTAAAATTCATATACTTTTTACGTTGAGGCGTTGCAGCTGCTGCACTTAAAATATCACATTTTTGACTCTTTGCAAAGCTTAAAGATTCACTCCAACTTGATGTAGCTACAAGCTTAATTGGAACATTTAACTTTTTTTGAAATGTTTCAAAAATATCAGCAACCATTCCATAATGCTTATTATCTTTAATCATCTCAAAAGGTAACCACGAAGGGTCAACACACATGGTAATTGTCGCTTTCTTTTTCAAGTATTCTTGTTGGTCTTTTGTTAGAAAAGAGGGGTTTTCTTGGGAAGAAACACTTTTTAAATCAAGCTCTTTAGTCCATTGTAATTCAATAAGGTTCAACTCTTCATTGGTGATTTTTTTGAACCCACTATTTATTTTTGATAAAAGTCTTTTATTTCCTTGCTTTACTGCTCCAAAATACTGTTTTGAATAGGCATAGGTATTTTCATTGTAAAGGTACTCTTTTTCATCTAAATTATGCTGTTTAATATAATAAAAAAAAGTCGGTATTGAAGCTAAAACAACTTTGAGTTCTTCATTAAAAAAAGCTTTATTGGCGGCATTGGCACTTGAAAAACTTTTTATTGCATAGTTGGGATAATCGTTTTTCATAAAAATATTAGGATAACCATTATCAATCCCAATAACATAAGGTTTTAAATCATCAACCTTTTCAATACTGCCTACACTATTATGATAAAAAAAATATTTTTTATTATTGTATAAAGTAAATGAAGTGTAATCTAAAAATTCATCACGTTCTTTCGTATAATAAATACCTGCATGAATATCTGCACGTCCATCCTTTATCATGGCAATAGTTTCATCCCAAGGTGCTTCAATAAACTCAACTTTTAAACTATTTTTTTGTGCCCATAACTTCCAAATATCAATGAACATTCCTTTTGCTAAACCCTGTTCATCACTAAATTTTAAAGGAGGTGTTCCACTATTATAAACTATTTTAAGCGTTTCTTTTGCATTAAGGGTTAAGAAAAAAAAGAGTAGTAATAAAAAAAGTTTAAAAAGTTGCATTAGTATCCTGTAAGTATTCCATAAACTATTAAGTATCTATTATAGTTAAAATAAAGAATAAAAGGGATTAAAAAAAGATAGTTTTTGAGTAATTTATAAATTTAGTCACAAGATAATAAAATAAGATAGAGGAACCCCTCTATCTTACTTATGCCATATTAGTATAAACTGCTTGAACATCGTCATCATCTTCAAGCTTTTCAAGAAGTTTACCAATCTCTTCTTGCTGTTCTTCAGTAAACTCTTGAGGATTATTTGAAATTCTTTCAAGTTTTGCTTTTGTTAATTCAACACCCATATCTTCAAAAGCTTTATTGAGTGTTCCAAAATCTTTATAATCAGCAGTGACTAAAACAATTCCCTCTTCCTCTTCAATCTCTTCAAGTCCTGAATCAATAAGTTCTAACTCTAACTCTTCTAAATCCATCTCTTCAGTTTTATTAAATTCAAAAATTGCCTTTCTATCAAAAAAGAACTCTAAAGAACCTGTTGGTGCCATAGAACCACCATTTTTATTAAAATGCATTTTTACATTTGCTACCGTTCTTGTATTGTTATCTGTTGCTGTTTCTACAAAAACAAGTACCCCATGAGGACCTTTTCCTTCAAAGTTTACATCGACATAACTTGCTGCATCTTTTCCCGTTGCTCTTTTAATTGCAGCATCAATATTTGATTTTGGCATATTCTCAGCTTTAGCATTTAAAATAGCTGTTCTTAATGCTGAGTTCATTTCTGGATCTGCACCACCTGCTTTTGCTGCCATTTCAATTGCTTTTGCCATTTTAGGGAAAATTCGAGACATTGCTCCCCATCGTTTCATTTTTGCTGCTTTTCGATATTCAAAGGCTCTACCCATAATTACTCCAATAGATATTATTAATATTTTAAATTTAGCGCGATTATAGCACTTTTGATATATTATTCAAATAAAAAGAGTTTTCATGGAAGAGAAGTTTTTTACCTGCCCCTATTGTTATGAACACGTATCAGTCTTACTTGATACAGGTTTTGAAGGGGAAACAACAATTGTTGATGATTGTGAGGTGTGTTGCCGTCCTATAGAAATCACTTACACTGTAGATTCAAATATAATCACAAAATTTAATTATAGCTTGATTGATGGTAATTCATTCTAAACAACAATTCAATATAGCTAGTCTTGAAATTTATTTTGTTACAATTACGCCATGAATTTTAAAACTATTTGCCTATTTTTTTTACTCACTTTAATCTCACATGTTCAAGCTATAGAGTTACATCTAGCTTCAAAAACCATTGCCAATGCACAAACACTTTTAGTAACATTAAAAGCAAAAGGTATAAGTCATCCTAAACTCACCCTTATGACTAAAAAAAAGTTTAATCTTGATTTTGAAACTAACCCTTTTAAAAAAGAGCATTATTATGCGTTAATTCCTCTTTCTTATTATGCAACACTTAAACGTCACAATATTATTATCTCCTATATTAAAAATGAAAAAAAATATTTTAAGTCTCTAAAGTTTAATCTTGTAGAGGGTCAATATAAAAGTGAAACCATTCAAGTAGCCCCATCAAAAATAAAACCCAATAAAAAAAATATCGAACGAACTAAAAGAGAATATAAAGAGGCAATAGATATTTATAAAAGTTACTCTCCTAAACAGTACTGGGATAAAGATTTTATCACGCCAATGAAAAGTAAAATTACCAGTGTCTTTGGTACAAAAAGAGTCTATAATAACACACTAAAAAGCTACCACAGTGGTACAGATTTTAAAGCAGCTATTGGAACAAAAATTCATGCAGTTAACAGTGGCATTGTGCGACTAGCAAGTGATCGTTACTACGCAGGAAACTCTGTTATCTTAGATCATGGACAAGGTATTTATACCTGCTATTTTCATTTAAGTAAAATCCATGTTAAAGTAGGACAAAAAGTAAAACAAAATGAAGTTTTAGGATTGAGTGGCGCAACAGGAAGAGTAACCGGTCCTCACTTACACTTTAGTGCAAGAGTGCATGGAATACAAGTAGACCCTATGCAACTTTTAGAAATTCTAAATCAACTCAATGATAAAGAGGCATCATGAAAATAGCAGTTTTTTGTGGCTCTAGCTATGGGGAAAACCCTATTTATAAAACCTTTGCACAAGCTTTAGGCAAAGAGATAGCCAAAAGGAGATTTCATCTTATTTATGGCGGAAGTTGCGTTGGATTAATGGGCACTGTTGCCGATGCAGTTTTACAGCACAATGGAGAAGTAACGGGTGTTATTACTAAAAACTTATCAAAAAATGAACGCGCTCATGATTCCTTAACACATTTGCATATCGTTGAAAATATTTTAGAGCGTAAAAAACTCATGGAAGAGTTAAGTGATGCTTTTGTTATCATGCCTGGAGGTTATGGAACCATGGACGAACTTTTTGAGGTACTTATGTATGGACAGCTAGGTTATCACAAGAAGCCTTGTGCTATTTTAAATATCAATCACTTTTTTGATGATCTCTTTAAGTTTTTAGATACCGTTACAAAAGAAGGGTTCGTTAAAAAAATCCATAATGATATGTTACTTCACTGCGATGATATCGATTGTCTCTTTAAAGAAATTATACAATATGTACCACCAAAACCAAAGTGGGGTTAGTAGATAGTTATTTTTTTTAATCCTATGTTTAAAAACATATTTTTTTAAGACCTATATAAAGTAGACCTTGAC
>CAZIES010000008.1:0-6950 GCA_964538295.1 uncultured Arcobacter sp.
CAACCACAACTTTTAAGAGTAATGTCTAACGAAAAAAATGAGAAGTTAGAGCAACTTGGACGAAATGTCTTTGGAGTAAGTGGTGATGCAGAAGATACGATTGTACTGCTTGAAAATTTATATCAAAGTGTGGGTATCTCAACGAATCTAAATGATTATGCAAATGTGGATGATAGAGTATTAGAGAATGTACTTCCGGCATTAGAAGCTCACGGTATGAGTGCCATAGGTGAGAATGGAACCATAACGTTAGAGGTATCAAAACAAATTCTTAGTATGACACAAAAGTAGTTGATAACTAAACTAGAGGATAAACATCAAAAGAGGGTTTTGCCTCTTTTGGTGGATAGCCAAAAAAGCTTTTAAAATCTCGACTAAATTGTGAACTACTCTCATACCCTATAGCATATGCCGTATTATTGACTTGATAGTTTTGTCGAGTGAGTAACTCCATTGCTTTATTGAGACGTATTTTTTTGATGTACTGTAAAGGTGTATGGGAAGTAATCTTTTTAAAGTGGGTATGAAATGATGAGGTACTCATATCTTCATCTCGTGCTAAAGTTGGTATATCTAAATGGTCACCAAAATTTTCATGGATAGTACGCAGACTTCGCGCTATTTTTGCTTCGATTTTAGTATTTAAAAACATCTTATGTAAAAAGTAAGCATGTTCTCCAGTTGCGATTCGATAGTATAACTCTTTTAGTAGTGACTCACCTAGAATTTGAGACTCTTGTTTGGATCTTAATGCTTTTAAAATACGTTCAATAGTATTTTCAATTTCAGAGGTTACTTTATCAGAAAAAACACCTAATTGACTCTGCTTACACTGTTTTGCTGCTTCGCTACCAATTCTATCGATAATTTCATACATCATCTTTTTATCAATCGTTATCATCATACAAATAAAGGGTTCCTCTTTGGATGCAATGGTTTCACACTCAAAAGGAATGGTTGTTGGTACTACTAAATAGTGTGCTGAGTTGTAGATAAAAACATCATTGGCTAAATATCCAATTTTCTCTCCTTGCAAAACAACAATCATACATAGGTCATAAAGTAAAGGTGCTCTTGGTACGGCTTTAGTTGATTTAAAAAGGTGAATATCTTTAATAAAGGTTTGATGAAGCCCTTCTTTCGTAATTAAATGATTTGCTTGATTTAAAATTTCTGATTTCATTGATATCCAATATTTTTTTTATTATAGCAGGTGAAAGAGAAGTGAAGATGATATATCCTAAAAAAGATATGCCAATTTGTACAAATTATAAAAGTGCGTTGATTTTTTCCTCTAACTCTTCTATTTGAATGGGTTTATTAATAAAATCCATTGCTCCTTCACCGATACAATCATAGGTAAGATTTCTATCATCAATGGAGGAAATCATAATAATTTGAGCATCAGGAAAATCAGCAATGATTTTTTTGACTGCCCCTAAGCCATCAAGGTTTGGCATATTTATATCCATAGTAACGATGTCTGGCAAAAGCTCTTGATATTTTTCATAAGCCATTATACCATCGTCTGCTAAGGCAACAACTTCATGTTTGAGCGTTTCAAGCATACCTTTGAGTTGTATTTGAATAAGTTTTGAATCATCAACTACTAATATCTTTGCCATCTAATTGTCCTTTTTCTTTGAGGTACTAAAAATAATCATCATATTTCCTTCTTCGAGGGTGAATTTAATCTTACATACATCAAAATTCTTATTATTAAAAAGTTTATTGTTACCATTTAATCCTAGAGGTGGAGAGAAACTAAGTCGTGTATCTGTATGAATATCTCCCATTGCATTACCAATTACAATATTTAAAAATTCTCCAACGGTTTCAATTATCATCTCTTCTTCTATTGAATCATGATACTCAAGATAAGGGAATTGATGTAGGAGTTTTTTTGCTAAATCTTTTTGAAAACTAAAAAGTAAGTTCGCATCAATAGCTCCTGTTAGTGTTGACATAAAGTTAATATTATGGATATTAATAGATTCTTTAATTTGAACGATTTCAACACTGAGAATTTTAAGAGAAAATTCATTTTTAAGAAGCTCATGTGTTTTTAACACAAAAGGTTTAGCAACTTCAATATTTTCACACTCTTCGCAATTTTTAAACTCTAGCATATGACTCCAAATTAAAAGACAGGTGTTAGATTTTAATGAATCCAAACTTACAAATGAGTTAACATTTTTCTTTAGATAGTATAGAGAACGTTAAGATGGTTGAAAATTTATCTCTTTTTATTTATAATCTATCTTAGGAATTATAATAAGGATTGTTATGTCTTTTTTTCTTAAAACAGCTCTTTTTTTACTATTTTTTTCTCTAACTAGCTTTGCTAGTGAAATTGATAAATTTAAAATAATGACAGAAAATTATCCTCCTTATAATATGAAAGTTGGTAACCAGCTTCAAGGTATCTCTATAGAATTGTGGGTCAAAATGTTATCAACTATTGGCTCAAAAAAAGGGATAGATGATATTGAACTTCTTCCTTGGGCAAGGGCTTATGATATTGTCCAAAAAGAGAAAAATACAGCGCTGTTTGCTATGTTTCGTACTCCTGCTAGAGAAAAAATGTTCAAGTGGGTAGGACCAATAGATAGTTCCGTTATTGGTTTAATTGCACGAAAAGATAGAAAAATAACTATCAATACCCTTGAAGATGTTAAAGAGTATAAAATTGGTACAGTTAAAGATGATGTAGCAGAACTTTTACTGCTTGAAAAAGGTATTGAGAAAAAAAACCTCGATTCCCTCTCTGGAACAAATTCCATCGCAAAATCTGTACGTAAGCTTGATTATGGACGAATTGACCTTTTTTCTTACATTGATAACATTAAAGAGTGGAATATAGAAGGTTTTGATCCAAATGCTTATGAAGTTGTTTATGTCTTGCAACGTCAAGAGTTATATTTTGCCTTACATAAACAAAGTAGTGATAGCTTAATCAATCAATTACAGCAAGCGTTAGATACCCTTAAAGCTACAGGTTTTTATGAAGCTGTGATGAGAAAGTATAAAGACTAGATGAAACTTGCTTATAAAATTACGCTGCCTTTAGTTATTCTTATTACGGTATTGATTCTTTTAGTGACGACTAATTCGAGTAGAATGCAAAAGGAGATGATAGAAAAGTCTCAAATAGAACGGTTTAAAAAAATTCATGAGCAGTTTGAAAAAAATAGAGATAGTGTTCTTATTAATCAGCAAAAAGAGATTGCTTTTATTGCTTCAATGGCCGTAGAGATTTCAGTGAATTATCTTTATGATTTTGATTTTGAAGCTTTAGAAACACCCCTTTTAAAACTACTCTCCTACGAGGCTATAAAAGCTATCGAAGTGTATGAGGGTAAACAAGAAAAACCTGTTGTAGCTTTAGGTAAGCAAGAAAAAAACTATAAAACAATTAAAAAAGAGGTGATAAAAGAGGAGAACAATCTTCATTTAGGGTATGTAAAAATTTATTATGATGATAGTGCAATTCATAGTTACTTTGAAACATCTAAAAAAGAGTTGACACAACAAATAGAAGCAAGTAAAAAAGCGCAAGATAGTTTTCTTGATGATATTTTACAAAAACAAATTATCTTTGATTTAATCATTACCTTTTTAATTTTAATAGCACTGCTTGTTATGGTCTACAAACAAATTATTCAACCTTTAGCAAAGTTAGAGCATGGACTTACGGCTTTTTTTATGTTCTTACAAGGTAAATCAAAATCAATTGAAGATATTGATATCTCAAGCAATGATGAATTTGGAAAGATGAGCTGTTCTATAAATGAGAACATAAAGGTTTCTGCAAAACTACATGAGTCAATTCAAGAGCTTAATAATAATCTTGAAAAGAAGGTTGAAGAGAGAACCTTTCAGCTTGAAGAAAAAACACAAAAACTAAGAGAACTTTTAGATAATGCCGCAGAAGGTTTCCTCTCTTTTGATACAACCTTAATGGTGGATAATGAATACTCTAAAGAGTGTGAAAATATTTTTCAAATGAGTATTGAGGGTAAATCTATTGTTGATTTATTACACGGCAAAATAAAAGAAGAAGATAAAGACCTATTTATTAAAATGGTAAAGGATATTTTTAATCCTAATATAGCCCAACGAAAAAAAGCTGTTATTTTACGACTTTTTCCTAATGAGTTTATAATTGATGAAAAGAGTATCCATGTAGATTATAAAATTATTGATGATAAAAAAATTATGTTGATTTTAAATGATGTTACTCAACATAAAATTTTAGAAGAGAAGATAGCATTAGAAAAAAAACGTTTAAAAATGGTTGTTAGTGTTGTTAGTAATCTTGAAGAGTTTCATGAAATGGTAGAAGAGTTTATTTTGTTTGCCCATAATAGAGAAAATACAATGGCAAATGAGAAGAACTTTTTAACTGTTCTAACTCAGTACTATCGAAGAGTACATACTTTCAAAGGTAACTTTGCACAAAAAGAGCTAGTTCATATTGTACCAAAGTTACATACTTTTGAATTCCAACTCAATGAAATCTTAAAAAATCCACAACGACAATATAGCGATTTTAAAGCTTTAATCAAAAAGAATGATTTACGTTCTTGGCTTAATGAAGATATCCAGATTTTAAAAGATATTTTAGATGAACGAATTTTAGAAAATCGTCATGAAATAGCTGTTTCAGCACCACTGATTGAGATAGTAGAAAAAAAGCTGCGAGAGTTAGTTTTACATCCTAAAGCAGAACGTTCAGTCACTTATGAAGAGATTTTAGAAGATGTTGCTAAGATGAAAAGACGATCACTTCGTGGTTTATTAAGTTCTTACCCAAAACTTGTAGAACAGTTAGCAGTACGATTAGCAAAACCTCTTTATTCGATGCAAATATTAGGGGATGATTTATATGTGACATACAATATAAAACCATTTATCAAAAGTTTGGTACATCTGTTTAGAAATAGTATTGATCATGGTATTGAAACCCAAGAGGATCGTCTTGCTACTAAAAAAAATGAAAAGGGAATGATTAGTTGTGTATTAAGTTGCACAAAGAAAAATCTAATTATAGAAATAGTAGATGATGGAAAAGGTATTGACTTTAAAAAGATTAAGAAAAGAGCAATGCAACTTGAATATACGAAAGAGCATTTAGAAAAGATGTCAGATGATGAACTCTTATCACTTATTTTTGTAGATAATTTTTCAACGAAAGAGGAGATAACAGAACTATCTGGAAGAGGTATTGGACTAAGTGCTGTTAAACAAGAGTTGGAGTCCTTGGAAGGAACAATTCAAATTAAAACCTATAAGGGTGTAGGTACTACTTTTACTTTCATAATTCCTTTATCAAAAGTCACATGATTTATATAAAAGCCATCTGTGGGAATGGTAGGGAGATAATAGCGATGGCTTTTATGAAAGAATAATCTTAAAAAAGAAGATGTTTGGGAAGAATCTTTAAAAGATTAAAAAGAGTCTACAGAAAAATTGTGGAAAAAAAGTCGAATATTTAACTTAAAAGATAAAACTGCCATGAAAATAATCTTAGGGAAAACAATCGATTATAGAAGTGGAGAACAAATATAATTCGCATATTCTCATGGACAGTTTTATCTTTTAAATTAAAACCTCCCTCAAAAGAGGGAGAAAGTGTTTTAAAAAGAGTAAACTAATGTGATATTAAGTTGATTGTAGTCTGATGCTCCATCAACTTCATTGACTACGGTGTAGCCTAAGTTTGCTCTTAAGTCTTTATTTACTGGATATCCTAACCATAATGTTGTTTCATCCATATCTTTTTTTGTTGTACCATCTAAATACTCTGTTGTACCATAAAGTAGTGTTGAACTTAAATCACCAAATGATTTACTAACTCCTACGTAAAGTGTTTCTGCACCTTTATTATAGATATAATCACCCTCTTCAAATGGGTCAATTGTTTCACCAGAACTTGTCCAGCCTGGGAAATCTTTATCATCATCAACTTTGATATACCCCACATATGGAGTAAATCCTGAAATGGTTGTACTTGCTGTTAAGTGTAATAAGTTAGAGTCTTTTACTCCACTCACATCTTCTTTACTTGTTGCATAGTGTGCTCCAAGACTTACACTATCAAGTTTTATGTCTACTTTTCCACCAATAATATCTCTTACATCTGGTTCAATTCTGTCATAAGCTGTTACCGAAATCATATCATTAATCTTGTGCGATAATGCTAGTTGATAAACACCGTCATTTTTATTTGTTTTTGTCATTGGTCTATAATCTCTTGCATAAACTCGACCATGTCTTCCTGCCCAGATTGCTTCTAAAGAAGTATCACCAAATTTTGCATCAATTTTTACAGCATCGTTTGTTTTGTTTACCCAGTGTGATGAAATAAATTGTCGACCAGCTTTGATTGTCACATCTTTAGTTGGAGTATAGGTTAAGAATAACTCTTCAAAGTCAGTTGTATTGTCACTTCCATTTTTTTCATAGAATCTTCCAGATGCATCACCTGTACCATTTCCAGTAGCTTCAGTATCACTATCTTCAAAAAGTGTTCTATAGGCTCTAAATTTTGCAGTTAAACTTAAATCATTCCATGTTGCTGATTCATATTTAAGTGCAAAAGAACCCACTCCATATCCAGAGTCTCTGTCCCCATCACTGTCTCTTTTATCAAAGTTTCTTTGCTCATGAGTTGCAGTTACTTCACCACTTACTTTCCCACTTTTTAAGGCTTCACCTAAACTATTTGCTTGTGCACAACTTAGTGTTGACAGTGTCGCGATAACTGCCAAGCTTAAATTTAATTTTTTCATTGTATCTCCTTATTTACATACAGTTAAAAAGCTAAACGACAACCATTTAACTTTTTGATAACGAAAGCTTAACGCAGAAGAATCGAAAAAAAATCGAAAAAAAATATTTTCTTTTTCGACTATTTTTGCACTAAATTATGCATCATAGAAAAAAAT
>CAZIES010000008.1:7050-10545 GCA_964538295.1 uncultured Arcobacter sp.
AAAAAAGGAATTAAAATATGGAATTTTCATATCATAACCCAACCGCAATTGAGTTTGGAAAAGGAAAAATCGAAGCGATTACAAACCTAATCCCAAAGGATAATAAAGTATTAGTTGTATACGGTGGAGGTTCAATTAAAAATAATGGAGCTTACGATCAAATAGTAAAAGCATTAGAAAATCATGAATGGTTAGATTTTTCAGGAGTTGAACCAAATCCAACGGTTGAAACAATGAATAAAGCAGTTGAGGTTATTAAAAATGAAAAGGTTGATTTTATCTTAGCTGTTGGAGGTGGTTCTGTTATTGATGGTTGTAAATATTTAGCAGCAGCAGCTTTATATGATGGTGATGCATGGGATTTTTTAGATGGAACTTCTGAAGTACAAAAGGCGATGCCATTAGGTGTTGTTTTAACGTTAGCGGCAACAGGAAGCGAGTCAAACAATCTTGCAGTAATTTCTCGAAAATCAACCGATGAAAAAAGATTATATTTCTCGAACTACTCATATCCACAATTTGCAATTTTAGATGCAAGTTTTATGAGTACCTTAAGTGATAGACAATTATCAAATGGACTTGTTGATGCATTTGTACATATTTCTGAACAATATTTAACGCAAACCAATACAACCTTAGTAAATGATGGTTATGCTGAGACACTTTATAGAGGTTTAGTAAAGTTAGCTAATAGATGGGATGAGCGAAGAACGTACCTTTGGCAAGAGAATTTAATGCATATTTGTAACCAAGCATTGAATTTCCAACTAGGAGCAGGGGTTGTTCAAGATTGGTCAACTCACTTAATCGGACATGAGTTAACTGCTTTTTATGGATTAGATTATGGACGGTCACTTACAGTTGTATTACCTCACCTTTTAAGAGAGATGATGGATGACAAAGGTGAGAAAATTGCTCAAATGGGTGAAAATGTGTTTGGAATAACTCATGATAATGAAGCTGTTATTCAAAAAATTGAAGCAGTTTTTCACAGCATTAGTGTCGCTACAAAACTAAATGAGTATGATATTGATGATAAAGTGATTGAAAATGTACACGCTGCATTTAAATCTCATGGTTATTTAGAAATTGGTGAAAAAGGAACAGTTACTTTAGAAAAAGTAGCTAATATTTTAAATCGATCAATGGCGGCATAAGCTATTAGAAAATTTTATTCTCCTAAAGGGGTTTAACCTCTATAGGAGGATAACCAAAGTAGTTTTTAAAATCTCTACTAAATTGAGCGGGGTTATTGTATCCTAGTTCATACGCTGTATCAATCACTTTATAATGATGTTTATAGAGTAACTCTTTGGCTTTGGAAAGTTTTATTTTTTTTGAATTCAACTATATTCGATTTTTTTGCTCTTTTTTCTTGTTACGATTCACTTATAAACTTTAAAAAGGATACGAGATGAACAATTCAAGACGAGATTTTCTCAAGAAAGGTGCAATTGGTACTGCTGCAGTTGCAGCAAGTGGTACGCTAAGTGGTGCTGTTGCAAAAGAGTTTGCGCAAAGAACTAAGAAGATTCCTCATGCTTCTCACTTTGGACCATTTCACGCCCATGTAAGAGATGGTAAAGTTGTTGATATTACGCCACAACTTGATTCAGATGCTAACCCAACAGTCATGGTAAAAGGTTTAGCAGATAGAATGATTACTCCTAATAGAGTGAAATATCCAGTAGTAAGAAAAAGTTATTTAGAAGGAAAAGGACGAGGAGATTTACGTGGTAAAGAAGAGTTCGTTAGAGTATCGTGGGAAACTGCGTTAGATTTAACAGCTAAGGCTATCAAAAAAGCACAAGCTAAAGGTGGAAATAAAGCACTTTATAACTCAGCATATTCAGGTTGGGCACACCCAGGTGCATTTAAACCAAATGCAATGGCGGGACGATTCTTTAACCAAATTGGTGGTGCAGTAGGTACTGCTGGTGAGTATTCAAATGGTGCTGCAGGTCCAACAAACCCAGTAATCGTTGGTGATATGGAAGTTTATTCTATTCAAACAGCTCACGAGCAAATTATTGAAAATACTGAAGTAATGATTCTTTGGGGTGCAGACCTTTATAAAACAAATAGAATTGGTTGGGCAGTTCCAAACCATAGAAATATTGATGCTTACGAAGAGTATAAAAAAGCGGGTATTAAATTTATCTCAATTGACCCAATTTATACAAACTCTGCACAAGAGTTTAAAGCTGACTGGATTAAAATACGTCCTGGTTCAGATGTAGCATTTATGATGGGTATGATGCACTACCTATACAGATCAAATAAATATGATAAAAAATTTATCAATAAATATACCTATGGATTTGATAAATTCTTACCATACCTTTTAGGTAAAGTTGATGGTGTTGAAAAAACTCCTGAGTGGGCTTCAAAACTTTCAGAAGTACCAGCTAAAACAATTAAAAAATTAGCTGATATTATGGTTTCTAAAAGAACATTTATCGCTGGTAACTGGGCAATGCAAAGAGCACACAATGGTGAGCAAGTTGACTGGACACTTATTACATTAGCATCTATGGTTGGACAAATTGGTCTTCCTGGTGGAGGATTTGGTTTCTCTATGCACTATGCTGGTGGTGGAGATGCATCTTCTGGTAAAGCAACGGTTGGTGGAATGTCTCAAGGTGGTGGAAACAAAGTTAACATCAATATTCCAGCTTCAAGAATGAGTGATTTAATTAACAATCCTGGAAAGACAGTAACCTTTAAAGGTGGGAAAGTAACGTACCCTAAAGTTGAGCTCATGTTATGTACTGGTTCTTCACCTATTGGTCACCAACCAGATGTTAATGAATTAGTAGAAGCTATGAGAACACTAGACACAATTGTAACTATTGATCCATGGTGGACACCAACAGCAAAAATGTCAGATATCGTTTTACCAGCAACAAATACAATGGAAAGAGATGATATTACTTCTGGTATGTCTTACTCTCAAGATAGAATTTTTGCAATGAAAAAAGTGGTTGACCCACGATACGAATCAAAAGATGACTATGAAATCTTTGCAGAATTAGCAGGGAAATTTGGTAAAAAGAAAAAATTCACACGTGGTAGAACAGCTATGCAGTGGATTGAAAGACTTTATAAAAGATCATATGCAAATAAATCCATGGGTATTAAATTTGCAGAGTTTTGGGAAAAAGGTGTTGTTAAATATGACATCCCTGAAAGTGCTAGAAAGTTTGTACGTCACCAAGCATTTAGACAAGACCCTGTTAAAAATGCACTTAAAACTGAAACTGGAAAAATTCAAATTTTCTCTGATAAATTTGCAAGCTTTGGGTATGAAGACTTTAAAGGTCACCCAATTTGGAGAGAGCCAGCTGAGTGGTTAGGAAACAAAAAATTAGTTTCGAAGTTCCCATTACACTTAGTCTCACCTCACCCAACATACAGAGTTCACTCTCAGTTAGATAATACTTGGGTACAAAATGTACATAAAGTACAAGGTAGAGAACCAATTAGAATCTCTCC
>CAZIES010000008.1:10645-33408 GCA_964538295.1 uncultured Arcobacter sp.
GTTAAACCAAATATGGCTTATCAACCACCAGTAATTGTAGGAGCATAATAATGAAAAATGTAGTTAAAGTAGTAGCTACATTTGCACTTTTACTTGGGTTCTTTACCCAAGTAAATGCAGGTGAGCTATTTGTATTTCAAGATGCACAGTTGAAATCAGATAATGGAAAGAGTGCAAAGGTATTTTTAGGGGTTCCTGTAAAGGTTAAAAAAGATGGTGAAAAAGAGGCAAAAGTTTCAATTCACGGATTTTTAGATGGAAAAAATGTTTATTCTGCAGCAGCAAAAGAGCTACTTATCGCTGTTTTAGACGAAGGTTTTAATGTTAAAAAAATCAAAGGTAATGAAGTAGAGTTAGTTGGTTCAATTGAAAAAGAGTTTTTAACTGAAAATAGTACAGAGATTTGGGAAGAACATGAAGAGTTTTTCTTTGAAATGTGTACACAATGTCATGCTGCACAAGCGCCATCTCATCATACAATGATAGAGTGGGAAGCATTAATGTTACCAATGAAAGGGTTTGCTAAACTTGATGATGAAGAGAATAACTATCTGTTAAGATATTTAAAATCTAACGCATCTAATGGATTGGTAAAAGCTAAACATTAGACTTGTTATACCTTTATCATAAGGGTATAATAAACTATAGGGTACAAGGAGGTTGTCATGCAAGATCTTTTTTTAGAAAAGTTAAAAAGTTTGACAATTCTTTATGCAGAAGATGAAGAGGGCATAAGACGTAATATTGCTGACTCTTTAAAATATTATGCAAAAGATATCTATGAAGCCAGTAATGGACAAGAAGCATATGAAATCTACACTGAAAAACAACCTGATATTATTTTAAGTGATATTCATATGCCTATTCTTGATGGAATAGCATTTATTAAAAAAATACGACAAGAGAATCGACAGATTCCCGTTGTCATGATAACAGCACATACGGATAAGAAATATCTACTTGAAGCAGTAGAACTGCATATGGAAAAATATATTGTCAAACCAGTAGATTTGGACGAACTTTTTGAAATTTTGGAAAAGTGTGTTAGTGTGATAGAAATCAATAATCAAGTAACTTTAAAAGTTGATAAAGATTATATTTATGATTATGATAGAAAAGAATTACTCTATAAAGATGAAGCGATTATTTTAAATAAAAAAGAGATGGCATTTATAGAAGTTTTAATCTCTAATCAAAATCGTGTGGTTACCTATGAGGAACTGCAAGAGTATGTTTGGGGTGATGATGTGATGACAGATAGTGCGTTGCGTTCTCTGGTGCGAAATTTAAGAAAAAAACTTCCAACAGATATGATATTTAATTTATCAGGGGTAGGGTACCGTCTTGTTTAGGATCTTTTTATTTCTGTTAACTCTTTTTTATTGTTTGCATGCTTCTTCAATTATACCTGCAAAATTTAAAGATGATGATTCTAGTTTACGTAAAGCTGATCCTTTACACCCAAAATCACATATCAAAGTTTTCTTACCCAGTATCCCTTACTCATATATTGCAAAAAATACTAATGCAGGTCTGATCCGTTCCCATGATAATAAACAAGGGTGGGTGTATGATTTAGCAAAATCGCACCAAAGGCTTGATGATTACACTTATATTTTTGAAATACGTAAGAATTTACGTTTTCAAGATGGTAGTGTTTTTACCATTGATTCAGTGATTAAAAATTTAAATTATTTTAAAGCGTCACCTTTTTTATATACTAATATTGACAATATTGATTTTTCTGTGATTAAACTTGATGCGTATCGTATAAAAATAGTTTTAAAACAAAAATATGAGATGTTTTTGTTAGATTTAGCACGAATCTATTTTTATACCGATACCTATTTAGAGAAGTTTCAACCTAAAGGTGCTCAAACGGGATCAGCAAATAGAGCACCAGGAGCTTTTGGTATGGGACCCTATATTTTAAAAAGTGGTTATGCTATAGGAAAAAAACAAACCTCTAAACTTGAACTTGTAGCCAACCCCTATTATTGGGATAAACGTTATCCTAAAGTAAAAAATATCACTGTATATACGCAATTAACTATGAAAGAAGCAATGGATAGTGTGGTAAATTTTGAAGGTAAATTGGATATTTCACCCATTCCTTTTAATAAGAAGATAGATGTTCTTTTATCTAAATATTCGAAGTTAGTTATAAAAGAGTCAACCAATAATTTTCTTATTTTTTTTAATCTTATTAATGGAAATAAAAGATTAAAAAATGCTAAGCTTCGTCAGGCACTTAATCAAGCCCTTAATCAAGAAAATCTTTTGAATTTTGTCTACAAAAAAGAGGGGAAAATATCCCCTTTTTCGACCTCAATTAACTATGATGTTGTTGAAAAAATAGCTAATAAAAAAGAATACTCTAATCAAAAGTTAACGGAAAAAGAAAAACAGCAACTTTTAAAAGACTTGACTTTAAATGTGTTTACGCAAGATAGATTTATGTTTTTATGGAAGGGAATAGAGTTTCAGTTAAAGAAGTATGGTGTTAAATTAAACTATATGGTAACCAGTAGTGAGAAAGATATTTATGAACAACTTTTAAATACAAAGAGTTCTAAGAATAGCCACTCTTGGGATTTATTGATTTGGGGAGATGATGACTGGTATTATCAAAACCCTTGGACAGTATTTTTTATTTATGAAAATGATAGCCCTTGGTCGACCATAGAAAATGATGCTTTAATGCATCAATATATACAACAGTTTTTTGAAACAAATATTCAAGACTTAAACTATGAAACAATTGTATCAAAGATTTTATATCGTGCCCGAGATATGGCATATACTTTACGTGTTCCTTCTCCAAATAAAGTTATTGCAGTTAATAAAGAGGTGATTTATCGACCCTATGAGGGAGGAATGATTCCTTTATGGGAGATTGAAATCACAAAACAACATTGGTCTTTACGAGAAGAAGAGTCTTATCCTAAAGCCTTGTATGCACCAGTGAAACCTCAAAGAGAGTAGTCCAATGAAATATATGAATAAATTTAATATCAAATGGAAGCTTGGCATCTTATTTGTCATTTTATGTTTTTCAATTTTTATTTTGGGATTTACCTCCATACAAATTAGTGAGAATGCCAAAGGTGAACTCAAAGCTGTACACACAAAATCTCAAGCAGTATTGCTTTTAGAAAAAGAGGTGATTTCTCCTTTATATAAGCTTCGTGAATTGACCCAATCTTTAGTAATGGCACCCAACCAAAGTTTGCGAATCTCTATTGAAGAGCAACTTCAACATACAATATATCAGTTGGATAGTGCTTTTTTAAATTATGAAGCCACCTATAAAAATATCTATGTGATGTGGATAGATTATAAAAAATTGATACAAACAACGCAAAGTTATCTTAAAGATGATTTTGAAGAGGGAGCTTATGTTAATGTAACGACAGTGAGTAAAGCACAGTTTGATTTGCTTTTAAATGAGCTTTTATCGATTCAAAGTCAATCTTTAAATAATGCAAAAACAGCCTATACTAATGCCGTTGAAAACTCAAAAGAGTTAAAAATTGAGATTATTAGTTATTTAGCACTTATTTTACTTTTTGCAATTATTGTAGGATGGTTTGTTTCAAGTAATATTGTGAACTCAATTAATACAGTACAGGAAGGTTTAACAGAGTTCTTTATGTATTTAAACCATAAAAAAAGTCGTGCCAATAAAATTATTCTTCACTCCAATGATGAGTTTGCGCAAATGGCAAAAAGTATTAATCATAATGTAGAACTAATTCAAAATAATATTGAAAAAAATGAGATAATGATTAAAGATGCTACAAAAGTTTTAGAAAACATAAAAAGTGGAAATTTAGGTACGCGATTAACCAAAGAGTCTAATAGTGATGCATTAAATGAGCTTAAACTTATGATGAATAATATGATTGATAATTTAGAGTTTAAAATTCAAAATGAGATTGATAAACGTTTAGAGCAAGAGCAGATGCTTATCCAACAAAGTAAATTAGCCGCTATGGGCGAGATGATAGGAAATATTGCCCACCAATGGCGTCAACCACTGGCTCAAATATCTGCAATCTTTATGAATATGAAGGTGACTTATAAATTTAATAATTTTGATAAAACCTATTTAGAAGATAAAGTCAATGAAGCTAATACCCTTACCTCTTATATGTCACAAACCATCTCTGATTTTCAAAACTTCTTTAATCCGCAGGCTCAAAAAGAGTGTTTTAGTATAGAAAAAGCATGCAAAGATGCCTATTTTATTGTGGAGTCTTCCATGAAATATCATAATATTAATTTAGAGTTTAATGTGATTGATGATATTGAGGTTTATGGTTATAAAAATGAGTATTCTCAAGTTATTCTTAATATCTTAAGTAATGCAAAAGATGTGTTGTTAGAGCGTAAAGTTGAAAACCCTTATATTAATATTGAGATTAAAAGTGGTGATAGTTTTGCCATTGTAAAAATAGAAGATAATGGTGGAGGTATCAACGAAGAGATTCTTGATAAAATTTTTGAACCTTACTTTACAACACGTCATAAAACCCAAGGAACAGGAATAGGTCTTTATATGTCAAAAAATATAATTGAGCGTAATATGAATGGCTTTATTAATGTTCGAAATAATAAACAAGGTGCTTGTTTTACTATTAAAGTGGCAAAAAAGAGCTGATTTTTATTTCTGCATATCTATTTTAGTAATCCCTTTATTGGGTTTATATGTGTAAGTGGCTACCTTTTTTCCATCAATTAAGTAGTCATAAATTAATGTTGCCAGTTTCTCTTTTTCAAAAATTAATTTTTGAATGGTTATACCTAATTTTCTCACCTGATGTTTATTGTGAATCCAAACTTCTTGTGAAAAATGGTAGGTTTTCGCTATCTTCCAACCATACCCTAAAGGAAAGGTAATCCCATTATTTAAATAGGCATCATGTTTTTGGTCATAAACTTTAATAACTCCAGCTGGATAAAAAGTAAAAAGTTCAACGTTATTGTCACTAGTTGTTTTATAAACTTGAAGCTCTTTTTTTAAATAAGGGTGGTACCAAGAAAAAGGTCCTTGTAGTTTTTGTGAAGTTTGAAGTATGCTGTCAACTTTATGGAATTTTTTAGCACGTTTACCATCCCATTTTACTCCCAACCAAAGTTCAAAAGGAATAAAGTAGCTCATATTTTTTGTATTAAGAAGATTAGTTTTGTGCCATGGTTCATTTGCAAAAAGAGAGATAATAAATAAAGAGATAATTAAAATATAACGCATAATAGACTCCTATATTAGCTACTTTAATTATATTCAATTCTTAAAAAAATGGCAATGTGTATTAATAAAAAGAGTCTTTACTTTTCTTGAAGATATCCATTTTCATAAGCTTTCTTAATAAGTAGGTTTGCTTTTTTTGCATCTTTGATAACACCTATGCCATTATGATACATTTGACCTAATGTATATTGTGCGAGGGCTAAGTTTTTCATTGCTGCTTTTTCAATCCAGTATACAGCCATTTTATCATCTTTTTTAACACCTTTGCCATTTTGATATGCTACCCCCAAATTATATAAAGCGGGTGCATATCCTTGACTGGCTGACTTTTTATACCAATTTAATGCTTTGTGTAGATCTTGTTTTATGTCTATGCCATTTTCATACATGGAGCCTAAAATAAATTGTGCTTGCATGGAGTTTTGTTGTGCAGCTTTTTTAAATAAGTGGAAAGCTTTTTTCCTATCCTTTTTGATAGCAGTTCCTGAAAAGTAGTGAAGACCAACTTCAAGTTGTGCTTTTACATATCCTTGAGCGGATGATTTTTGATACCATTGAAAAGCTTTTGTTAAATCTTTTTCTACATGTAATCCATATTGATACATCACTCCTAAATTATACTGAGCTCTATTATAGTTTTGAGAAGCAGCTTTTTGAAACCAGTTAAAGGCAGTTGCATAATTTTGTGACACTCCTTTACCATTAATATAAAGTAGGGCTAATTCAAATTGAGCTTGTGAAAACTCTTGTAACGCAGATTTATGAAACAGTTCATAAGCCTTTTTATATTTTTGTTCTTGATAGTAAAGTGTACCTAACCGGTATTGTGCTTTTTTATCTCCTTGATTTGCAGCTTTTTCATAGGACATAAAAGCTTTTTTTATATTTTTTGTAATACCTAATCCACTTTCAAAATATCTTCCTATCATATATTGCGATTTTTCACGACCTTGTTTTGCTGCTTTATCATGCCATTTAAAGGCTTCTTTATAATTTTGAGATAGGTGATACATGGTACCTAAACGATATTGGGCATAAGAGTAGCCTTGTAGGGAAGCCTTTAAATACCAGTGAAGAGCTTCTTTGTGATTTTTTTTAACACCTTTTCCATCATAATACATAATTCCAATACGATATTGTGCCTTTGCGTAGTTTTGCAGAGCTGACTTTTCAAACCAATAAAAAGCTTTTTCTTTGTCCTTTTTAACTCCCTTACCATCATAATACATAAATGCAAGTTGATATTGTGCTTCTTTATTCCCTTGAAGAACAAGAGGAGCCCATATTTGAATAGCTGCTTTAAAATCCCCTTTTTGTTTAAGTAGGATTCCTTTTTCGACTTCTGTTGCGATTAAATTTAAAGTTAACAGTATAATTAGAATAATTTTGTACATTAATAACCTTAACTTTTAACTTTTTATATTATATAGAGAATATCTTTAAAAATAATATTTATTTTATTTTTGTTAAATATATATTTACTCTCTTTTTATTATAATCGTAGAGTTAAAAATCTAGATTATGATATAAGATTAGGGTGTTTATGTACCAAGTTAATAAAATAAATATTTTTTTTAAATATTATGTAGTTAGACCCCTATTCTTTATTATATGCTTATTATTTACAAGTCAAAATAGTTATGCTGCAAATTTAATAACCAATGGAGATTTTAGTTCAGGAAATAGTAGTTTCTCGTCTGAATACACATATGTAACAGGAGCTAATAGTGCTTTTCCTGAGGGTACTTATTCTGTTGTTACACAAGCTAGTGATGTTCATGTTAATTGGACAACAGCTTTTGACCATACCTCTGGAAATGCATCTGGAAAGTATTTTGTTGCAAACTCTTCTAATGATAATACAGATGTAGTTTGGCAAAGTGATTCATCTGTTGCTATTACTCAAGCCAACACAAATTACCGTTTTGAAGTTTACATCTCAACATTAGTAGCATTAAGTGATCCTGGACCTGAATTACAGTTTCAAATTGGGGATGGAACAACATGGATTGATTTAGGAAGCTCCTTTACTTTTGTGAATGGTACACATAATGTTGGGCAATGGTATCAGGCATTTGTTGATGCGAAGTTTACTGCAACAGGAAACTATTATCTTCGTCTTAAAAATAATCAGACAGCTGCTGGAGGTAATGATTTAGGCTTGGATGATATCTCTTTTGAAATTAATTTAGCTGGTAATGGAACAACTTATAATACTACTACCTTAACAAACTCTATAAAGCATAAAGATGTTGTTGCAATTTTAGAAGCACAATCTAATATTGCTAAAAGATTTATAAATAGTTCTGTTGATACTGTTATGGATAGACTAGAGTGGATACGTCGTAATAGAGGAAGTGAAAATTTATCTCAGCAAGGTATTAGTGTTAACTATACTAATGAGGCAGCAAATACTATAGCTCAACAAATCCCTCTAAACTCTTATGTGAATAAATTACTAAATAAAAGCTCAAAAGATTGGTCTGTTTGGACAGCAGGAAGTATTACTGTGGGTAAAGCAGACGAAACACAAACAGCATCCAGTAAAAAGATTAGTAGTACAGGTATAACTTTAGGAGTTGATACACGAATTAATAAAAATAATATTTTTGGGGTTGCTATAAGAACAGGTAATGAAGATATTAAAGTTGGTAGTTCAGGTTCTAAAATAGAGGCAAAGCTTTATAGTCTTTCAATTTATGGTTCTTATGTGTATAATGAAAATAACTATATAGAAAGTACAGTAGGTGTGAGTAAACTTAAATTTGATGTTTTGCGTAAATTAAGTAGCACGAGCTCCCTAACAGGACAAAGAGATGGTAAACAACTTTTTGGCTCAATCACTTTTAGAAATGAAATTCAAAGAGATAACTTTTTCCTTTCACCCTATGGACGAGTTACTATAGGATATACAAAACTTGATAGTTACAGTGAAAATGGTGGTAGCGATGCAATAACTTTTGAAAAACAAAATATTGATAATAAGAGCGTGTCTTTAGGATTATTATCCGATTATACTATCTATAAGAATGATATAAAGCTTGTACCTTATGGACGAATTGAGTATAACTTTGATGCAAGTTCTTCCTCTGATGTTAATGTTTATACAACTTCAACTCCTACTGTTTCTGATACCATAGCATTAAATGAACTATTAACATCTAGCTGGAGATTTGGACTTGGACTTGGAGTAGAAATACCAAGAGGATTTTCATATGACATGGGTTATGAAAGAAATCAAGCAACAGGATATTTTACAGATACTTTAAGGTTAAAAGCAGCTTATCGCTCTAAAGAAGAGAAGTGGTCACTCTCTTTAAATAATAATCTAAAGAGTAATGAAAATGACTTTAACCTTTATTATAACTCTTCATTTTAGAATAATAGTGATATGAAATTATCATAAAGTTAACAAAAAACCCTAGATTAGTAGTTTCAGTATTAACTACCTATTAATATAATTAGGCTAAAATACTAGTAATATATACGAAGGAAGAAGTTTGTTAGATAAAATTTTGAATTATTGTTTTAATATCTCTAAACAACCCGTACTTTTAAAAGATCTTTTAGTAGCAAATCGACAATTTAACGAAAAAATGCAAGTAGATAATGTAAAACTAGGATATCGTCTAAAAATTGGACGAGCCTATTTAGTTTATATTTTATTGGTTTCTGTTGCAGCTGTACCAATTGCAGCAATTACCCATAAACTGTTAGCAAGTGTTGATGCACACGCTTCAATTATTGCTTCAATTCTTTTTACCGCAGTTATTTTTATCTGTTTTAATTTTTTTAGAATCTGGCTTAAAGACCAAATGGCACAAAAAGTGATACGTGCTGCTTGGAAAATTCATTTTCCTTATTTTGCATATGATGAGTATAAAATTAAAGTTGAGAAAATTTTTGATTCTGCTATGAAAGCAGAAGTTTCACGTAAAGATTTAGAAAAATATATCTTAGATAACCTAGTTGAAGAGGATTAATCCTCTTTAACCCCTTTATATAAATAATAAAACTCCCTTTATTATAAGACAACTCATAGTACAATAAATCATATGATTTTTGAAAAATTTGAAAATGGTCAAAGTCAAAGTGTTGGTGCTGAATTAGAACTGCGTTTGCTTTGTAAGAATAACCTATCTTTGAAGAATGAATTTTCATATGTTTATGAGAATATTGATAAAAACTACAAAAATAACTTAGCCTCAGAATTTTTAGCCTCAATGATTGAGATTAATACACCTGTATTTAACAGTGCCAATGAGGTAGCTAACTATTTAAAAAAGTCTGTGGCTAAAATCAATCACTGTTTAAAAGATAAAGATATTGTCACAGGAACGAGTGGAGCTTACTGTTTAAAAAACAAAGATATTGCTATTAGTAATAATGAACGTTATAAACAACTCTTTGATGAACACCAAGTATTACTTAATGATTTTCATATTTGTGGGTTACATGTACATATTGGATTTGAAAATTTTGATGAAGCGTTAAAGGCTTTTAATTTTTCAATTAAATTTCTTCCTTTTTTAGTAGCTCTTTCTGCTTCTTCTCCTTTTTTTAATGAAGAATTAACAGGAATTCACTCTTATCGTACAAAGATGTTTGATAGACTACCAAAAGCTTCAATACCAGAATACTTTAGCTCTTATGAGCAGATGAAAGCTCTTTTTGATATGTTGTGTGAAACAAAAGTAATAAAGAGTGAAAAAGATGTGTGGTGGGATATTCGAATCCAACCAAATTTTAAAACAATCGAGTTTAGAGTGTGTGATGCAGTGGCTGACTTTAACCGTTTAGAGGTTATTATAGCCCTTGTACGAGCTATTTGTAAATATTCAAAGATACGAGAAGTCAAAAAACTTCCTATGCAAATTCTTAAACAAAATATGTGGTCAGCAACACGATACTCCATGGATGCAGAGTTTATTAACTATGATGGCAAAACAACCATACGTGAAGCAATGCAAAAACTGGTAAAAGACTTAATTGATAATAATCTTTTAGACTCAAAAGAGTTGGTTTTAGAGTATATTGAAAAAGAGTCTATTGCTCAAGAGATGATAAAAAAATACCAAGAGAATAATAACTTATTAGAAGTAGAGAAACTGGGGCTTTTTATCACTTCAAATTAAATAGAAACAAACTTAGGAGAATATATGAAAGGTGTAGTTGCTGCAGGTGACCCACGAAGTGCTCAAGCGGGAGCTGATATTTTAAAAGAGGGTGGAAATGCCTACGATGCTGCACTTGCAGTGATGCTCGCAGCGCCTATTTGTGAACCACTTTTTACCTCATTAGGAGGAGGAGGTTTTTTACTTGGACTTGAAAAAGATAAAAAACCTGAACTTTATGATTTTTTTGTAGAAGTACCTAAAAAACGTATTGATGAACCAGAATTTTTTCCTATTTATGTGGATTTTGGAGCGGCAATACAGGAGTTTCATATAGGTGCCGGATCCATTGCTATTCCAGGAATGATAAAAGGAATAGAAGCTGTATATAAAGAGAAATGTACTCTTCCTATGAGTAAAATTATTGAGCCTGCTGTTAAATATGCACGAGAGGGTATTTACTTATCTAAAATGCAAGCAAGTTTTGTCAAGCTTTTAGAGCCAATATTTACATCAACGAAATCTTCTATGGATGTGTATGGGATGGAAGATGGTAACCTTATTGATGAGACGCATCTTTATAAAAACCCTCATTATGCTGATTTTTTAGAAGAGTTTGCTAAAGAGGGAGCACGGCTGTTTTATGAAGGACATGTTGCTGATGAGATTGAACAAATTACCAAAGAACATGATGGATTGATTTTAAAAGAGGATTTAAAAAATTATCAGTGTATCAAACGAGAACCCATAGACTTTATGTACAAAAACTATGAAATCGTCACGAACCCACCTCCAAGTGGAGGGGGAGTTCTCATTGCTTTTACTATGAAACTTTTAGAGAAGTATGACTTAAAAGATTTTAGAAGTTATGAACACGTTAAAGGTCTAATTGAAGCTTTTAATACAACCAGTGATTTTAGAAAAGAGCATGTTGATGAGTTTTTACATGATGAAAAACTCAAAACAATTTTAGAAAATGATAGGCTTATTAAAAACTACTGTACAACAATGCATAGTCGACTAAATCTTTGGGGGAATACTACTCATTTATCAGTTATTGATGAAGAGGGCAATGCCGTTTCAGTAACCACTACCAATGGGGAAGGATGTGGACATGTAGTTCCAAGTTCAGGAATTATGTTAAATAATATGATGGGGGAAGAGGATTTAAATCCTCATGGTTGGTTTGCTTGGGATGAGGGGATTCGACTTCCTTCAATGATGGCACCAACAGCAGTACTTCAAGATGGAAAACCAAAACTTATCTTAGGAAGTGCAGGAAGTAACCGAATTCGATCAGCAATTACAGGTACTATGATAAATAACTTAGAGTACGGAATGGATTTAGATAAGAGTATTAATGCTCCTCGAATTCATTTTGAAAAAGGGGTGGTTTGTATGGAACCACACGTCAATGAGTTTATCAAAGCAGAACTTTCAAAACACTATGAACTGCAATATTTTGATGACTTAAATGTTTTCTTTGGAGGAGTTCAGGCTGTTGATGGTAACCTTAATGGTGGGTGTGATAGTAGACGAGGTGCGGCTGTTATTAAAGTAGAGTAGTTGAAAAAAGGAGTTTTTATTTCTCCTTTTTGTCAGTTATTTCATAGGGTAAAACAATAGTAAACTCAGCCCCTTTATACTCTTTGCTTTTATATTTAAAACTTTTATTTTTAACACTAAGTGTACCTTTTAAATGTTTGACAACAATTTCTTCACACATATAAAGACCTATGCCTGTACCTTGACTTTGATGTTTTGTTGTAAAATAGGGTTCAAAGACTCTATTAAGAAGCTCCTCTTTTATACCTCCTGCATTATCTAGAACAGTAATATGTACATGGCTTTCATGTTTTGTTGTATTGATAAAGATAAGTCGTTGGTCTCTTTTAAATTCAACGAGGGCATCTTTTGCATTATTAAGCATATTAATAAGTACTTGTAGTAGTTCATTCTCTAAGGAGTGTAGCGTTATATCTTCAATATTATCAATAATTTGAATCTCGTTTTCAATACATTGTGCTCTCATAAGATTTAGTGCTTTTTCAATAGTAGGTTTAAGAAAAAAGTTGGTGATGTCTTTATTGGGTTTATAAAAATTTCGGAAATCTTCAATGGTTTGAGATAGGTATTGTGCAGATTTATTAATAGCATCCATGGAGTGATTGAACTCTTCATCTGATAATAGACCTAACTCTTTTTGTATTTTCATACCGGTTGAGGCTGTTGAAATGGTTGATAAAGGTTGTCTCCATTGGTGGGCGATATTTCCAAGCATCTCTCCCATAGCTGCCATTTTACTTTGTTGATAGAGCAGTTCTTCTTTTTGATGTTTTTCTAACTCTAATAACTTATTTTCCGTAATATCTTGTACAACACCAGTGATACGTTGGTTTATCAAATCAATTTGCCCACGACAGTCAATCCAGCGAATAGTTTTATCAGGACGTAGTATTCGATAACTACAGTGATGTTCTTCCCCTGTTTCAATTGCTTTTTTTATCGATTCTTCAAAACAAGACCAGTCATCTTGATGCATAATTGTTTTTAAAAACTCAGGACCCACTTTATCGGGTTTAGAAGAAATACCCATGATTTTATAAATTTGTTCAGACCATACCGCTTCCATAGTTGTTAAATCTAATTCCCAGTCTCCAATTTTTGCTACTTCCTGCGCTTTTTTTAACATAGTTTTTTGTTTAATGTTGTCATTTATTTTATTTTCAAGTTGTCGTTTATAGCGGAAAAATTTGCGTTCCAAAATTTTTGCTACATAAAAAGAGATAAAGAGTAAAAATATAGTTGTAATAAGACTTGAAATAATCATTGTATTTAAGTAGTTACGATATTTTTTTTCAAGATAGACCTCTTTATTGGTTAGCGTAGTTTTGATATCATCAAGGTAAAATCCCATGGTGATAAACCATTGCCACTTTTCAAAGGCTTTAATATAAAAGAGTTTTTTAGTTTGCTTACCTGTTTTTGGATGGCTACTAAGGGTATTTGTATAGTAGCCTCCTCCTTGTGGTATCATTTTTTGTAATTCTTTTAGCATAGGGGCAAGCTTTTGAAGACTCTTTTCTTTTATGATATTTTTATTGACAAGTTTTTTATTAGGATGCGTTAAAAAGGTTCCATCAAATTTAAGAAGAATATAGTGACGATTATTTGCCATTTTTAGGCTAGATAAATGACTCAATATAGATTGTTGAACCTTTTTTTCAAAATCTTTGAGGTATTCACCTGTACCAAACATCCAGTTGTATGGCTCAAATCGTTCTACATAAACAATTTTTTTATGTTGTTTTGCTTTCTCTTTTGGATAAAAGAAATGAAAAGTTGCAAACCCTTTATCTTTTTCTTTAATGATATCTTGAACAACTTTAAAACGTTGAATGCCATTTTTATCTTTTTGACCAGAGATATTAACCCCTTCTCTTTGGGGTAGGATAGGGTGTAAAATATTGACTCCATCTATTTGATGAATAAAGATATAACCACGACCATCGTAAAAACGTATTTGCCTCAATGCCTCTTTAATCATTTGAGTAATCTCTGCTTTTGTTTTAATACCCTTGTTTTTTTCATAAATACCTTGAGCAATAACTTTTGCATTAGCAACTTTTCTTTGAAGATTTTTCTTTAGCTGGGCTTCTGTTTTATTGTATTGATTTTCAATAAATTTAACAGCAGTTTGAATATTTTGTTTAATAATAAGTTTTTGTTCTTGTATATATTCAGCTTGAATACGTTTTTTTTCATTGTTAAGAGTGTTTTTATAGTCACTATAAAGAAGTAGAGTGATAAATATACTTGCTAAAAGAATTACAAAAGGAGGTGTATATTTTATAATTTGTAAAATTTGGTGCTCATCATTTTTCATCATGGCAACTTCCTTGTATAAAATAAATTATATCACAATTTTTTTAAAAGCTATAGTTTCAGTTGTAGATGAATTTCAATAAATCGTAAAAGAGATGACACAAAGGCTTTTGCACATGCTACTCTATTCTCTTTCGTATCACGACATCCTTTATATGGAAATTCAATTTGGATCCCACTAATATTACCTCCGTCAAGTGCTCCATATCGTATAGTGTCATAAGCTCCTTCAAAATAGTTATTATCACTTGCATAAGGAAGTTTTACTGATGGGATAGCATCATATCCAAGGTTTGTCATAAGACTTCCTAAAGAGTGAGGTCCTCTAAGTTGGTCAATAAAACACTCTGGTGAAAATTTCCCAAGAGTTTTAATACTTGATTGCGCTTGGTAATTACGAAGTTCACTCTCATGTAGTTTTAAAACATTATTTTTTAATAGGTATCCAAACTCTAAGTAACCTTTAGGGTGAGATTGTCCGTGAATATCAATATAAATACCTTTTTTAAAGATTTTTGCTACTTTAGCGCGACTGCTTTTGATTAAAAAATGAAATTGGTTATAAATAAGTCCTGCTTTTTCATCTTTATAGGCTTCTTTTGGCTCACGGTTAATATCCACTTTTTCTCTTGAAATAGTCGCAATAATACCATAAGGAGTTTTGCCTGTTTGCTCATAAAACTCTTTGATAATCTCTTGTGCTAGTTCCAAGGTATAATCATCTTTGTCAAAAACACCAAAACTTCTGGTTTTAATCTCTCTAGGTTTCTCATCTCCACCATGGGGTGCACTTAAAATAATGGGAAGATTACCTTCATAGTATTGAATATAGTGGTTAGTAATTGGTTGAATCATAAAGTGGTTTCGCCTCTTTGTTTCTTTGTTGTTTGAGTTCCATATCAATATATTTTGCTTCAATATTTTGTTTTGATTTAAATCCTAGTGTTTGTTTCTTTTTTATAGGTTTTATTTCGTAAATTTCAAACCCCGCTTTATACATGGATAGACGAATAGGAGTTGAAACAGCATAGGTGGTTATAATGGCATCACTATTACATGCTTTATAAATATCTTGAAAGTACTCAACAGTCCAAAGTTCACTGTTCACTTCACTGGAAAAAGCATCTTGGTAGACAATATCAATATCTGTTAAAGTCTTGATATATTCCCTAGCATCTCCTAAATAAAGCGATATTTTTAAATGGTTATTTTCATAGATGTGTTGCGTACTAAGTTGATGTATAATAGGTTGTAGTTCATTAAACTCTTTTGGGTAGTCAAAATTAGATAAAGAAGCAATAAGTTCACTGTCAAGCTCTGGTGAGAAGATTTCAAGCTCAATATCTAACTTCTCTTTGATAGAGTAATAAAGGGTGCTTAAGGTGTTATATCCTAAACCAAAACAGATATCTAAAATACGTAGTTTTTTTCTCTTTCTATGAAAGATAAAAGCAGGAATAACATGTTTTGTCAGTGATTCTTGTATGGCACCAGTTGATGTATCGTGAAAGTTTTGTTGATACTTTACAGAGTAAAGCGTTTTTGAACCATCACTCGTGGTAACAAGGGTGTCCATACTTATAGTCCGTTACCCCACATATGAAGTTTTTTTGCGGTGATAATAACATACTCATCAAAGAGATCAATATGATTAATTGCTACAAAAGAGCATTGATCAAGTAAGCTTTTTATTTCATCTACATTTTGATGTGAAATCTTTTCTAAGATAATGATATTTGCAGAGTTTTCAAGGGCTTTGTACATCATCTTCATGATTTTATCTTTATTAGGGCAGTGGCTAAGAATATCACTTAAAATAATATACTCAAACTCTCTAGCCGTACCACTTAGTTTTGTACTAGCTTCATCTGTAAATTCACGGTTATCAAATTCACCATCAAGATTAGTAACTACCTCTTCAATAACAGGATTTAAAAAGTCAACCCCGTTATTGATATGAAGTACCTTGATATTTTCAAAAGGTTGAAAAAGGTCTTTAAAAAGTGTGAGCTCTTTTTGCAATTAGATTCCTAGTTTTTTCATTTTCTTTTCAGATAAGAAAAGTTTTTTATTACTCATGATACCAATTTCTTGTTTGAGCATATCTTTCGCAATCTTTTTTGCATTTTTAAGGGAGTGCATTTTATAAGTACCACATTGGTACTCATTAAGTTCTGGAATATCTCCTTCACTTTTGACTTTTAAAATATCTTTGAAAGCTTTTTTCATTGCTTTTGCCACTTTTTTTTCACTAGGACTTCCTAAAACACTCATGTAAAAACCAGTTCGACATCCCATTGGTGAACAGTCAATAATTTCAACATTTTTTGAGTTTAAATGGTTTCTAATAAATCCAGCAAAAAGGTGCTCTAAGGTATGGATTCCTTTCCCATCCATTTTGTCGATGTTTGGTTGATAGAATCGTAAATCAAAAACGGTGATAATATCTCCACTAGGGCTTGTCATTGTTTTTGCAACACGCACAGCAGGTGCATTCATTTTTGTATGGTCTACTCTAAATGAGTCTAGTAATGGCATTAAAATTCCTTATAAAATTGTTTTATATCAGCTTTATTTAGCCGATTTCGTCGTTAAAATAAATTTTTAGTTCGTCACATACTTTGAGTATGCTCCTTACTAAAATTTTCTTTTGCCTTGAACTCAACTAAAACAGCTAATCTAAAACAATTTTGTTTTAGTCGAAGTAAATTTATTTAGGATTTTATCCTAACTTCTTTGAATAAATCTTTGACTTTTTAATTAGCCTAAAATTTCCATATCATCTTTAAATTTTTGAGCACAAAATGGTTCAAAGTTTGCTTTATAGTGGTTGTAATGATCTGTTTTCCCATGGGCATCTAAATAGGCTTGGTTTTCCCAAGTCTCAACAACAACAAAGTTTGTAGGTTTTTCGCTTAATTGATAGATGTTATAAAGTAAACATCCTTCTTCTGCACGTGAAGGCTCAATCATTGTAATTAATAAATCTTTTAATTCATTGATACACTCATCTTTTGCAACAAATACAACTTTTTTTGTAACTTCCATGAAATATCCTCGTGTTTTAATAGGAGTGATTTTAGCTAAATTGATTTTTTGATATACTTATATGATGAAAATTCAGAGTAATAAATTTAATATTTTTTCTTTACGTAATAGATATATTCCTGCCATATTAATTGTTGCTGTGTTTGCATTTTTTGGTTATTTAAATGTAAAAGAGATAATGCACTCTATCAAACAAGATGGAACGATTATAAATATGAGCGGGAAACAGCGAATGTTGTCTCAAAAACTCGTAGTATTAGCTCAAAACTATTTTTATAATCAAGATTTTAAGACAAAAGATGAACTAGAAGACAATATTAAAATACTTGAAACGGCACACCATTTTTTAAAGCAAGAGATTCCTAATGATAAACTTCAAAAAATTTATATAAAGCTCAATAAAGAGCTGTTTGATTTTACGTCACTTATAAAACAGTTATATATTGTGGAAGATGACGATGACGAATTACTTAATGTTTTACGACAAAAGTCACAAAACCTTCTATTTTTATTTGATAGTGCAGTTCAAGAGTATAAGCGAGTACATGATGTAAAACTTCAAAGGCTTGAACGAAATCAAAAGTACATATTTTTTAGTATTTTAGTCATTTTATTTTTAGAAGGGATTTTGATTTTTTATCCTGCTAGTAAACGGATGAAACAAAATACACAAGCTCTTGAAAATGCAATTCAAGATAAAACAAAAGAGTTACAAAAGTCGATAGATATTATTAGTAATCATGTAATTTATTCCCGTACTAATTTAAATGGTATTATAACCTATGCTAGTAAGGCATTTAGTGAGGTGTCTGGTTTTTCCAATAAAGAATTAGTTGGAAAACCTCATAATATTGTTCGACACAAAGATATGCCAGCAAGTGCTTTTGAAGATATGTGGAATACCATAAAAGCAGGTAGACTTTGGCGAGGAGAAGTTAAAAATAGAAAAAAGGGTGGGGGTTATTATTGGGTTGACGCTTTTATTACACCAGAATATGATAATCGAGGAAACCTTATAGGGTATGCAGGAGTACGCCATAATATAACATCAAAAAAAGCGATTGAAGCCCTTAACCGTGATCTGAAAGAAAAAGTTAAAGAAGAGGTTGAAAAAAATCGCCATAAAGATGAAAAATTACATGAGCAAACAAAAATGATTCAAATGAGTGAACTGCTTGGAAATATTGCTCACCACTGGCGACAACCTTTAAGTGCTATTTCAACAGCTTCAAGTGGTTTGATTTTGAAAAAAGAGGTTGGCTTGTTAAATGATGAAGAATATTTGGAGACTCTGAAAAAAATTATGGCAATTACTAAAGATTTATCGCGTACTATTGATGAATTTACAGGATTTGTTAATATTGATAAAAAACCAATCTCTTTTGATGTACAAAAACGTATAGATGATACGTTAGCTTTGATAGCAAATACGCTTGATAATCATCATATTAATGTTGACTGCGAGTATGAAGATAAACCTCTTACTCTTTTTGGGGTTCCCTCATTACTTTCTCAAGCTATTTTAAATATTTTAACCAATGCAAAAGATGTTATTTTAGAAAAACATATTAAAAAACCAGTAATTAAGCTTATTATTAAAAAAGAGCAAGAGATAGTAAATATTTCTATAGAAGATAATGCTGGTGGTATTGATGAAAAGATTATTTATAAAATCTTTGAACCCTATTTTACAACAAAACATCAAAGTCAAGGAACGGGTATGGGGCTACACTATACTTATAAACTAATTAGTCATGATTTTCATGGGGAATTAAGAGTTGAAAACACATCTAAAGGTGCAAAGTTTATTATCTCAATTCCAATAAGAAATGAAAATGCTAAGTTGTGATTTTTTAAAACCCATAAGTTATAAGTAGTTTACCATTATCAAGTATAATGTCTTTAACTCTATTTCGATGAAAAGAGTCATTGGGTATGGTATAAATAGGGAACTCTTCAAAGGCTTTATTAAGCATAGGATTCAGTGCTTTTAAAAAAGTATTTGATAAATTTTTGTTTAGTTTCATATTGGAAAAGGAGAGCGTTTCAATCTCTATCTCTTTTAGATAAATAGAACGGTTTTTAGGATTAAATTTAGGAACACCCCATAAAGAAAAACTACCCTTTTGATTAGGTGTAAAAAGGGTACTTAAATTTAAAGCAATAGCAATTTTCATACGTTTATCGTTTCGTTTCATGGTTATTTTGGGTGTATCAATAACAATCTTCCCAAAAATAAAATCTTCTTCAAGGGGAAAAGAGTCTTGAAGTGAACTGTTAAGTTCTGTCTCACTTAAAGAAAAAACAAATCCTTGGTTTGTTTTAGAGGTACATCCTGTTAAAAAAAATATAGAAAGTAAAAATATATAAAAATAGTGTAGAACGTTTCTCATGATTAAATCCTTTATAAAAGGCAATTTTAGCATGAAAAATATTATAAAGGCGTATTAGGTTTGTAGGTTGTCTTGGTATTTTTTGTCATAAAGTTTTAATAAACCCCAAGCAATAATAATAGCTGCAAGAGTACGTATAACAATAATAAGCGTGATATTTGCTCCAAAAATAGCAAAAAGAAGGGTATCTTCAATAATAGCATGGCAAATCAATAAAAAGGTTGTTACATAAAAAAGATCAGAACGACTCATCGAATTAGATTGCGCCTCTTGAATGAGTATACCAGCCCCATAAGTAATACCTAAAAATACACCTACGCCTAAGGAGAAACCTTTACTAACATTTTTTTTAGAGTTCTTGATAAATGGTAGAGACTTAATAAAATCCATGATAAAAATTAGCGCTGTGATTAATAGAATAATTTCACAGGTTAAAATAGTTGCTTCATACAAGGAGTTTTGAAGTAGGGCAATAACAGAAGCATATTGTTTGGTTTTTATAGTTTGAGTAACAATAACATCACTGAAAAAAGAATTAGGCAAAAAGGTTGATAAATAGCCCACTAACAGTCCTGTAACAATACGTAAACTGTAGGAGTAAAAAAGAGAGAAACCAAGTTTTTTTACAATAGCCCCTTCAACAATAAGTGAGTGACAAATACCTAAGTAAATGGCTAAAATTGTCCACTCTTTTGGTGTTAAATCAAGGGGTGCAGCAAATGCAATTGCTGCGTATAAATTTAAGAACATCCCTGAAATAATGGCTAAAGCACTTTCAATGGGTAAATCTAATAGAGCTGTAATAGGTTCAAATAAGAACGCCACATGAGAGAGTACATTATAGTAAAAAAGTACATCTGCTAGGATATAAATAGGAAGAATTAATTTTATGATAATCCATGCTGTCTTAAGTGAAATCTGTAGGGATGCCTTATAATTCATTAGGGTAGTTTAACTAAAACAAATGAACTCAATAGGAACTTTTATTCTAAAAGCTTTTCAATATCTTTTTTCAGTTCAAGAGGTTTTGTTATGGAACCATATCGTTTGATGACTTGCCCTTTTTTATTGAGCAAAAACTTTGTAAAGTTCCATTTGATGCTTTGTGTTCCTAAAAAACCTGAAGCCTCTTTTTTTAGGTATTTATAAAGAGGGTGAGTATCTTCACCGTTAACATCAATTTTAGAAAACATATTAAAACTAACGCCATAGGTTAGGGAGCAAAAAGATTTGATTTCGGCATTATTACCTGGTTCTTGATTAGAAAACTGATTACAAGGAAATCCTAATATCATGAAGCCTTTATCTTTGTAGGTGTTATATAGTGTTTCTAAGCCTTTATACTGTGGTGTAAAACCACATTTGCTAGCAACATTTACAATAAGTAAAACTTTGTCTTGATACTGCTTCATGGAGATTTTTTCTCCATCTATTGAGGTTACGTTAAAATCATAAATAGTCATAATGGATTCCTTTATAAAATTTGTACAATAAAAGTTTACGACAGTTAACTAATAGTTACATTTCTTATGTAAAGAAGCTATAAAAGTAAAAGGTTAATTATAGGGAGTAATTTTTAGGCAAAAAAAAAGAGGCTTCGCGGACCTCTTTTTTTAGGAAAACAATGAAATAAACGTTCGCATTCGTTTATCATAGAAAAATTATAACAAGCTATGAACAACGAAAAACTAATAAAGGGTTAATCAAAAGTTAACATGGAAATTTATTTGAGTTGTTCAAGAAGCGTATTGATAAATTTAGTTGCGACACTTTTTTGATAATAGGCATATCCCACTATTAGAATAACCAAGATACCGTAAGTGAATAAAATACCAAAGAGTATGAGTATAACAAGGAAAATAACTTGCTGTAATTCCCCTTCTATGAAAAGCTCATTATTTTCAATCGTTGCAGTTACGTTATATTTCAAAAGTGAATCTGGGGCTTTGAAATTTTCAAGGTGTAATTGGTTGTCTTCAAAAGTTGCATTCTCTTTTGAGTGAGGTTCAATCATCTCTTTTAAGGTATTGAGTAGTTTAGTTTTATTTTGTTTACGAATATCTTTTTTCATTGTTATATCGAATAGTCCCATTACTTTTCCTGTGTTTTTGTTTAGTATAACAAAGGTAAAGCTATATAGTTAAAAAAATCTGCATATTAAATAATCAGTTTGCTAAACTAAAGAAGATAAAGTATAATAGAGCTTTAAAGAGTTAAGGAGTTAAAATGGAACTATTGATAACACTCTTAGCTGTTGGTACACTTTGGACAGTAGCAGTGATTGTTCCAGGACCTAATCTTTTTATTCTACTTCAAACTGCTTTACAGTCTCAAAAAAACAGTAGTTTATTTGTTGTTCTTGGAATTGCTTTTGGGACAGCAGTTTGGGCGATCTCTGCATTATTAGGAATAACTCTTCTGTTTAAAACTGTACCCTGGACTTATATAGTTTTTAAAATCTTAGGTGGAGTTTATCTTATTTATCTAGGAATTAAACTAATACGTACAAGTTATAAAACTACGACACTACACTCACAGCAGTTAAAACAAACCAGTAATAAAGAAGCTTTTTTGATAGGAACACTAACCAATTTATCAAACCCAAAAACAGCTCTATTTGTGACCTCTCTTTTTGCTACAACTGTACCTAAAAACCCCTCTTTAGAGTTAGGAGTACTAAGTGTCTTAACGATGGTTGTAATTTCCCTGAGTTGGTATGGAACAGTAGCCTTTTTAATGACACTTGGAGGCTTTAAAAAGCTCTATAATAGATTAAAAAAATACATTGATAGAGTTGCTGGAGTGGTTTTTATAGGTTTTGGTAGCTCAATTCTAACAAGTAAATAGTAAAGAGATTTTTGCTTTAAGGATAAGTTTTAACTAAGTTTAGTGACAAATTGTGACTAATTTAGCTTATTAATCTTTACTAAATTACTAAGACAAAAGAAAGTATTAAGGAGTTAAGATAAATATGAGAGAAGCTCTAAATTTATTTTAAGAATTAATATCAGTATTGAAGTGATTAAATTGTTGGGTTTTGTATCGCAAAGAGGATTACCTCTTTACTCT
>CAZIES010000009.1:0-29071 GCA_964538295.1 uncultured Arcobacter sp.
CTTATATAGCTAATGAAAATATTGAACTAATCACAAAAAAAACAAAACGAATACACGGTGTTCATCAAATGGCACAAACAATTTATGAATATAGTCTTTTAGGGAAATCTATCAATAATAAGATTATCTTAGATGAACTTTACAAGCAAATTAAAAAACGCTCTATCCTTTTTTTAATTGGTGATTTTTTTAATATTAATAATTTAGATTTAAAACTTCTTTCTAAAAAACATGAAGTGTATGTCATTATCACAAGAGATCGCTTTGAAGAGAATCCTCAAGAGTTAAGTAATGTCAATTTAATTGATCCTAACAACTACTACAACTATGAAGGTTCTATTAGTAAAAGATCTATTCAAAACTTTAAAAAACAGTTAAAACAGAATGATCATCATCTTTTTGAACATCTTCAAAAGTGTGGAATCAAGGTAACTAAAATCTTCACCCATGAAGAACCTATTTCAAAACTTATAGGACTATTACATCGATGAATGATTTAAAAATACATGATATAAAACCCTTAGTTGAAATCCCTGACTACTCTTTATATATTTTGATTTTACTTGTAACTATTATTGCAATAATTATGTTAACACTCGTCTATTTTATTTATAAAATTATACGAAATAAAGAACCCTCAATAAAAAAACAGAGTTTCAAAGTTCTAAAGAATATTAACTTAAATGACACCAAAACCTCTGCCTATGCTATTACTTTCCATGGTAGAATCTTAGCAACAACACCAAGAGAAAAAAAGCTTTTTGAAGAACTAACCTCCGTGTTAGAAAAGCATAAATATAAAAAAGAGATAGAAAGCTTTGATGAAGAGACTCTTCATCAGCTTGAAATCTTTATGGAAGCCGTTGATGTTAAATAATTTCAGTTTTGAATACCCCTATGTACTTTTAGTCATTTTACTATTTATTTTATGTAGTATTTTTTGCAAAGCAAAGTCACCCTCTTATTTTTTTCCTCACTTAACCATTTTTAAGCAGAATGAATCCACTTTTAATCTGCTTATTCCTATTTTAAAATATAGTACAATTATTTTTGCCCTTGTTGCGTTGGCTTCACCTGTTTTAGTCTCCCATACACAACAAATCAAAAAAGATGGTATTAATATCGTTTTATCATTAGATACCAGTGGTTCTATGAAAGCTATTGGTTTTAACCGCGATGATTTAGAACAAAATAGATGGCAAGCAGTGAGTTCTATCGTGCAAGATTTTATTACCAAACGAACAAATGATAATATTGGGCTTGTAGTATTTGGAACTTCAGTTATGACAGCAAGCCCTCTTAGCTTTGATAAAGAGGCACAAAAAGAGATTATTAATTATTTAGATATAGGAATTGTAGGGGATAGAACGGCAATGATTGACTCCCTTGCAAGTTCTATTAAAATGCTTAAAGATAAACAGTCAAAGTCAAATATTATTGTCTTACTAACTGATGGGGAAGATACTATAAGCAAAATACCTTTAAGTGTCATCTTACGCTTAGCTACAAAACATAATATTAAAATCTATACCATTGGTATTGGAGAATCTAATCATATCGTACTTAACAAAATTGCAACACAAACTAATGCAAAAGCTTTTCGTACAAAATCAAAAGCAGGTCTAGAAAAAATCTATGAAGAGATAGATACCCTTGAAAAATCAAAAATTGACAATAACCAACTCATTTTAAAAGAGTATCTCTTCTTTTACCCTCTCTTTATTGCTACGCTTTCACTCATTGGTTATATTTTCCTTCGAAACAAAGAGTAAAATTGACTTTTTAGGTTTCTTTGGTATAATAAAAGTACACAAGATAAAATTACATTGCAACGATAATAGTAAGAGAGTAAAATGAATAAAGACGAATTGATAAAGATACTGCAAGAGAGATCACAAGAATCAATTACTCAAGAGTTTGATAATGAAAGTGAAAACTCCAGTGAACATCTTAAAAAGTTCAAAGTAAGAAGAAAAGACGATAAAAAAATTTTTCGATTAAACTTTATTATTATTTTACTTGTAGCTGCCCTTGGATATACGCTTTTTTATCACTTTACGAATGAAAAAAGTGTTGATTTAACAAAATATATTGAAAAAAGTGCTGTTACCTTTGTAGATTTATCAAAAGAAGATAAAGATAAATACATTCCTAAAAAACAACTTCAAACCTTTCAAGCACAACTTCGAGAACATGACAAAAACTATATTGCAAAGCTTGAAAAAGATATTGAAGGTTTAGTTCTTGATTTAAACGAAGCACGAAAAGCAAAAACGGTCGTTCTATCAAAAGCAAAAACAAAATCAAAACGTTATAATGCTATTGGATGTTATGATGAAATTGCAGGAACTAAAACAATTAACAAAACATGTAAAGACAAAATTTCAAGATTTTTAAAAAAGACGAAAAAAAATACCATCAAATTTGAAATTATTGCTGTACTTGATACAAAAGATAAAGCTTTTATCAATAATAAAGTAGCCCAAGTTAATGCGGATAAAACCATTAAAAACAATCTCAAAGAGTTTTTAACACAAGGTTTGGCAAGAACACGAGTACTAGAAGCAGCTTGGCTAGTTAAAAATGTATTAGGTGAAAAAGTATTGATTACTTACGTTAATTATATTGCAAAAACTGAAAATAAAAGAGGTGTTACCATTAGAGCTTACTACTAGTAAACTCTAACTTTCTAAAAGATTTAAGATAATCTCTTTATCGACTAATGGAAACTTTTTATCATAAATAATTTGATGCTCTTCATCCCCTTTTCCAAGGACTAAAACAACTGAATTTTCATCTGCCATTTCCATCGCTTTTTTAATTGCTAGTTTACGATTGACTTCAATAGCAACTTTTGACTTATCATTTATACCAATCAAAATATCTTCAACTATTTTATCAGGATCTTCAAAACGAGGATTATCTGAAGTCACAATTATCTTTTTCGCAAAGTTATTAGCAACTTGTCCCATTAATGGACGTTTTTCTTGGTCTCTATCACCACCTGCACCAAATACAGCAATAATATCTTTATGATTAAAACTTTCAAAAACCTCTTTCATGCCATCAGGGGTATGAGCAAAGTCAACAATGACAAAAGGATTAGTACAAATTGTTTCCATTCGACCGGAAACTCCACCAAAGTTTTCAACCATATCACAAATATCTTGTAAATTTTTATTAGTCACCAGATGCACTGAAGCAATGGCTGCGGTTAAATTATATACATTAAAAATACCCATCATCGAAGAAGAGAAACTAACCATCTCTTCAAAGTTCTGAATAGCTGCATGCATTCCTTCTTTAAATGAATAAGCTTGTACCTTATACGTTGATGGTTCATCTAAAGAGTAAGCGTAAGCATTTTTAATATTACATTTCATATTCTTATCGTCTTTATTGACAAGTTTTTTCGTCTCATCAGCTAAAAAAGAGTTTTTAACAGCAATATACTCTTCAATCGTCTTATGATAATCTAAATGGTCTCTTGTAATATTTGTATGAACTTTTAGTTCAAAATCTAAGCCCTCAATACGTTTTTGTTCAATAGCATGAGAACTTACTTCCATAACAAAAAAGTCACAACCGCTATTTATTGCTTTATTAATGTGCTCAAAATTACCAAGCTGAACAGGTGTTGTTAAAGAGTACTCTTCAACACGGGTCTCATTAATAAAAAACCCACGTGTACCTTGCAATGCAACCTTATATCCTAAATCTAAAAGAATCGAATAAATAGCTGCAGCCGTTGTGGTTTTACCATTGGTTCCGGTAATACCAATAATTTTTATGGCACTTAAATCAATATACTTTTTTAGTTCAACTGAAGGGATTAAATTAATACACCCATTTGCTTTTGCATCATCACAAAACTTTTCATTTTGTTTTGAGTAAACAAAAGAAACCTCAGCAGTTGCCTCTTTTGAGTTATCGGTAAATTTTTGATTATTTATGGTTATGAGCAATGGTTTTTTCTTCCAATAGTTTATAGAGTTCTTCTACTTTTTCATCATAAGAGAAGTATTCATTAAATCCTTCTAAATATGAATATGCCGTTGTATTAAAATCATTTTCAATTAATTTAGTTACAAAGTCAAAAAAGTCAGCTTTTGATTCTATGGCAACTTTTGTTGAAAACATAATATCTTCAAAGGCTACACGAAAAGACCCTCTTGACTCCACGAGCCTTTTAAAGTCTTCATATTTAATTGCATCTAAAGAGTCAACACTACTTTCACTTATCTCTTTTAAAAGTCCCATCATCTTATCAATATCGCCATCATAAGCTTCAATGACATTATTTACATAAGCAAGAGCTTCTTCAAGACTCTCTTCTTTAACAATAGAAAAATACTCATATAATGAAAAAGCTTTCTCTTCATCTTCTGTTGCAATATCACAAAAAAGAGCATAAATAGGGTACTCTTTATTGTCTGGATATAAAGAAGCTAATTGAGAATAGGTAAAAAGTGCTTTTTCAAAGTTTTTTTCATTAAAAAATATATTAGCACTATCTAACAACTTCTTTTCATTAATCATTATAGTTCCTCGAGATTTTTTTCCATTCCTATTGGAACATTGACAATAACTAAATCAGGGTGGATTGCAGATTTTAACTCTTTTTCCACCACAAATTTTAGTGTACTACCACTAGCACTACAACCAACACAAGCTCCTTGGAGTTGAATATAAATCTTTTGATCAATAACATCAATTAGTTGCATTGCACCACCATCAGTTGCCAGCATTGGAGAAATCTTAGTATCTACTATATTTTGTACAGCTGGTTTTAAATCTTCATCACTAAAGGGTATCATCTTTTTTACACCTTACTATTTTTTTTTACTAAATATATACCCAAAGCAGTAAATGCTAATATTACTGCTATGGTTTGAAATATAAACGTTAATGTTACTTGCTCTTGAAACATTAATTCAATGCACTTTCACATCGTTCACAAAGTGTCTCTTCATCTTTAGAAGTAAACTTCCAACATCGTGGACATTTTGCATTAACAGCCTTATAAGCTTCAAACACTGCACCATCAATTTCAAATGAAATCAGTGCATCCTCTTTTTTATCAACTAAATTACTAATTAAGAACCAATCTTCAGCTTCTACTTTAGGCATCGCTAATAGTTCTTCAGATGTAGTATATAAATCAAGCTCTAAGGTTGACTTAATTACCTTATCTTTTTTAAGTGTATCAATTGCTTCAGAAAACTTAACTTTAGCATTTAATAAAAGTTCATCATTAAGAGAACTTTCAACTTTTGGTAACTCATAATTAACTAAATCAAATACATCTTGTGCTTCACCTTTGATAATCACAGGTGCATGTGCAATAAGCTCATCAATGGTATAGGTTAAGATACACGCCAATGTTGCAAAAATTTTCTTCGCAATAATTGCCATTGCTGTTTGTGCACCACGTCTATGAATATCATTTTTGTTATCACAATATAATCTATCTTTACAAATATCCATATAAGTATTTGATAAATCCACAACTAAGAAGTTGTTTAATTTATTTAGTCCTTTAGAGAATTCGTACACTTCAAAAGCAGCTTCAATCTCTGTAAAGACACTGTTTGCACGTGCAAGAATCCATTTATCTAAAACACCTAGTTTATCAAGGTCAACTAATTCTTCTAAATCGTCCACGTTTGCTAAAAGGAATCGTGAAGTATTTCGAATCTTTCTATAAAGTTCTGCATTTTGTTTTAAGATATTATCAGAAATTTTTAAATCTGATTGGTAATCACTCATGGCAACCCATAGTCGTAAAATCTCAGAACCATACTGTTTCATCACTTTATCAGGAGCAACAACATTTCCTTTTGATTTTGACATTTTTTCACCCTTCTCATCTACAGTAAATCCGTGAGTAAGAATAGATTTAAATGGTGCAATCTCTTGTGATGCTAATGTCGTTAAAAGTGATGATTGAAACCAACCTCTGTGTTGGTCACTTCCTTCAAGGTACATATCAGCTGGAAAAGACCCCGCATCATAGTTTCGACTTCGTAAAACTGCATTTTGAGTTGAACCAGAATCAAACCAAACATCAAGAATATCCATTGTTTTTTCTAAATCTTCTGGGTTATATCCACTACCTGGATAGAGTAACTCTTCAATACTCATATCGTACCAAGCATCACACCCTTTCATTTCAAAAATCATTGCTGTATAATTTAAAACTTTTTCATCAAAAATGATTTCATCTGTTTTTTTATTTCTAAAGAATGCAATTGGAACACCCCAGTCTCGCTGTCGTGAAATACACCAATCAGGTCTTCCATCAAGCATTGACTTAAGTCGATTTCGTCCCCATTCTGGATAGAATGTTAAGTTTTCAACAACATTTAAAGCATTCTCTCTTAATGTTTTATTCTCTTTTCCATACTCATCATCAATAGAGATAAACCACTGTTTAGTTGCTCTAAAAATAATTGGTTTATGAGTTCGCCAACAGTGTGGGTATGAGTGTCGAATATCTACACGGCTAAGTAATGCACCACCTAACTCTTCTAAGATAAGTTCGTTAGCTTTAAATACATGAAGTCCTAAGTATTTGTCGGTATCTCTAAACAGTTTTTCTCTAACTATTGTTTCATCATATTTACCATAAGCATCAACTGGCATAAGAACATCCAGTCCATATTGAAGACCAACTTTGTAATCATCCTCACCATGCCCAGGAGCTGTATGAACTGCACCAGAACCTGCATCCATCTCAACATGTTCACCTAAGATGACTTTAGATTGTCGACCATTTAGAGGGTTGATTGCATGAGAGTTTTCGAGGCTCTTAGGACAAACAGCTTCCACGATATCACCAGCAATAACCTCTTGTTCTTTTAAAGAAGCATAAAGTTTTTTAGCCACAATAAACTTATCACTTGTTAATACATACTCTTCTTCAGCATTAAGTGCAATACCTGTATTTGCAGGAAGCGTCCATGGTGTTGTTGTCCAAATAATTAAACTCGCATCCATAGACTCATGTTTAAATGCAACAAAAATTGAAGGAGATGTTTTATCTTCATACTCAACTTCAGCTTCAGCAAGTGCAGTTTGCGCTGCCCATGACCAATATACTGGTTTACTTCGTTGTACTAATAAACCTTGATTAGCAATAGCACAAAGTTCACGATAAATATTAGCTTCAAATTTAAAGTCCATTGTTAAATAAGGTTTATCCCAATCTGCAATAACACCTAACTTTTTAAACTCATCTCTTTGAATATCAATAAATCGTGTAGCATGATTTCGACATAACTCTCTAAGTTTACTTTTTGGTAACTCTTTTTTCTTGGTACTACCAATTTTTTCTTCAACTTTTTGCTCAATTGGTAACCCGTGACAATCCCAACCTGGCGTAAATCGTACTGATTTTCCATTAAAATAATGATACTTAACGATAATATCTTTTAATACTTTATTTAAAGCATGACCAATATGAATATGTCCATTAGCATAAGGCGGTCCATCATGAAGGGTAAAAGAAGGAGCACCTTTTCTATTGGCTTTCATTCTTTCATATACTTTGGCTTCATCCCACTGCTTATATTTTTTTGGTTCGTTTTGGGGTAGGTTTCCTCGCATAGGAAAACCTGTTTTTGGAAGTAATAAACTCTCTTTGTAATCCATCTATAATTACCTTGTTTTTATGAAATTTAGAGATTTTATCTAAACAAATATTAAAAAATTATAATTAGGAGTCTTGCGGTTTAGTAGATTCGTATTCTAGGTTAGTTTTACCACATCGAGGACATGGATTTTTAGGATTAGCAAAACATGAAAAACAGTAGGTACTTTCACAATCTTTACATGACAATTTACAATGTTTGCAGACAAATACTCTGATTTCTGCATTTTTTTTATATTTTTTTGTTTTAAACCATCCGAACATATAATCATTATAATATAGATGTACATTTTTTGTACATCAAAAGATAAAAAATCCAAAAATATCCCTTTTTTTGTTTCTAATGTACACATATTGGTGAATTTGGAGTACTTTAATTTACTAGAATTTGTTACAAAAAATCATTTTTTGCACAAAGATTTAAAAATATAGACAAGTTTCAACATAATAACTACATAACTATGGTACTATTTTCTTTATATTTAACTTACATAGGGAACTAGGAATGAATACAAAACATTATGATATTGTCATTGTTGGTGGTGGTATTTCTGGGGCTGCACTATTTTACGAAGTAGCAAAATATACCAATGCAAAAAGCGTATGTATGCTAGAAAAATACGAAGCACTAGCGACACTGAATACAAAAGGTACAAGTAACTCACAAACAATTCACGTAGGTGATATTGAAACAAACTACACGTTAGAAAAAGCAAAAATTACTAAGCGAACTGCAAAGATGATTGAAAAGTTCTGTTTACAATACGGACTAGAAGATAAAGTTATGTTTGCACACCAAAAGATGGCTTTAGGTGTAGGAGATAAAGAGGTTGAATTTATTAAAAATAGATACAACGAATTTAAAGAACTTTTCCCTTATTTAGAGTTATGGGATAAAGAACAACTAAAAGAACTTGAACCAAAAGTTGTTTATGCAGATAAAGAGCAAACAAAAGAGCGACCTGAACCTATCGTAGCAATGGGTGCAAAAGGCGAGTATACTACAGTTGACTTTGGTAAAATGACTGAAGAGTTAGCAAAACAGGGACAAAAAGCGGACGAAAATAAAGTAACAGATATTTTCTTTAACTCTGAAGTTGATACGATTGAGCAAGTAGATGGTAAATCTATTATTACAACTATTAATGGTGATAAGTTTTCTGCAGATTTCGTTGTAGTTAATGCAGGAGCTCACTCTTTATTCTTAGCACATAAAATGGGATACGGTAAACACATGGGATCACTTTCTATGGCAGGAAGCTTCTACATTACAAGTGGTGAATTCTTAAACGGTAAAGTATATATGGTACAAAATCCAAAACTTCCATTTGCTGCACTTCATGGAGACCCAGATATTCTTTGTGATGGAAAAACACGATTTGGACCAACTGCTTTAGCACTATTAGTACTTGAAAGATATAAAGGTATTGGTTCTACACTTGGTCAATGTTTAAAAACAATGAATATTGATGGAAACATTATTAAAATATTCTGGGACTTATTAAAAGATTCAGATATCAGAAACTATGTATTTAAAAACTTCTTATTTGAAGTTCCAGGAATCAATAAAGGTCTTTTTGTTAAAGATGCACGAAAAATTGTTCCTTCATTAAGTACAGATGATATTGAATATGCAGATGGTTTTGGTGGAGTTCGACCACAAGTTCTTGATAAAGATAAACAAAAACTAATGCTAGGTGAAGCATCAATTAATCCAGGTAATGGAATCATCTTTAATATGACACCAAGCCCAGGTGCAACTTCATGTTTAGGAAATGCAGAACGAGACTTAAGATACATCGTAGACTATATGGACTTAACATTTAACGAAGAACTATTCTTAGACGAATTAACGGACAAAGAATAAGACTCTATAAAATAAGGTATGAAATCTCATACCTTATTTAACTCTCCACTTAACTTTTTATCACTATACTTACAATTACAAGACATAAACTTTTTAAAGGCTTATATAATGTATGATGAGATATTTAATGCAAATGATATGATAAAACTACAAGAACTACTATTTAAGCATAAAAAAACGATCACCTGTGCAGAATCATGTACGGGAGGGTTAGTGGCTTCATTAATCACAGAAATCTCTGGAAGCTCAAATATTTTTAATGGAAGTATCATTTCTTACTCAAATGAGATTAAAAATCAAGAACTAAAAGTCAAAAATGAAACATTAGAAAAGTATGGTGCAGTCTCACAACAAACGGTTAAAGAAATGTTAAGGGGTTCTTTAGCTAAATTTAAGGCTAACTACTCCGTTGCAATCTCTGGAATTGCAGGTCCTACAGGAGGCTCAAAAAACAAACCAGTAGGGACTGTAGTTATCGGTGTTATGGGGGATAAAGAAGAATCAGAGATAGAGACTTTTTACTTTAATGGAAGTCGCAAAGAGGTTCAAAATCAAGCTGCAAAACAATCTTTGAAAAAATTTTCAAATTTTGTTCAAAAAACCCTTGACAAATGAATAAAAACCTATTATAATTCCAGTCCATTTTAAGAAGAACACCTTCTAAAATGAATGACCCGTTAGCTCAGCTGGTAGAGCATCTCCCTTTTAAGGAGGTGGCCGAAGGTTCGAATCCTTCACGGGTCACCACTTTATAAAACATTAACTGTTGTTTTATAATTTTATTTAAACAGTAATCGATGGCCCCTTCATCTAGCGGTTAGGATTCATGGTTTTCATCCATGCCACAGGAGTTCGAGTCTCCTAGGGGTCACCAATTGCCTTCAGCAGTTCATGTATGAACATCGCTTTTGGTTTCAAATCTAAAAAAGTAAAGCAGTTTACTTTTTTTACGATTTTCACGGTCGATTAGCTCAGTTGGTAGAGCGCTACCCTTACAAGGTAGATGTCAGAAGTTCGAGTCTTCTATCGACCACCATTAGTACCTTGACAAGTACTTCTTACTATTTTAAGTGTGCGGTTGTAGTTTAGTTGGTTAGAATGCCTGCCTGTCACGCAGGAGGTCGCGAGTTCGAGTCTCGTCAACCGCGCCACTTATTATAAATCTCCCTTTAATTATTTCAACATTTTTTTACCAATTTTTAGATAAGCTTTTTCTTCATTAAAATTATGGGAATCTATTTATGATTAAAGCTAAATCACTCTATCACCTTATTGTTTACTCAATTGTTTTTATTGTTATTCTTATCTCTTTTTTTACTTTTATCATTATTAATAATGCATTTAATGAGTTCCAAGAAAAGATTGATATTATACGAACTGATTATGACGTTAAACAAAAAGAGACCATACGTAAAGATATTGAAAATACCTTAAAGTTTATTCAGTACTATCATAATAAATTTAAAGGACAAAAGAGTGAAAGAGAGATACAAAATGATATTTTAAATGCCATTGAACTCATGCGTGACAGAACTGATATCAATGATTATGTTTTTATCTATGATTTTGATGGTACTTCAATTTATTATCCCATCTCAAAACAAAATATTGGGAAAAACCTTTATGAATTTACAGATCCTACTGGTAAAAAAGTAATTAAAGAGATTATTGAAATCTCTAAAGACAACGCCGGTGGTTATGTTGAATATATCTGGTTTAAACCAGAACTAGAAAAAGAAGCTCCAAAAATATCCTATGCCCTTTCATACAAGCCTTGGAACTGGACCATTGGTAAAGGAGTCTATTTAGATGAAATTGAAAAAGTCGTTCGTTCTAAAAAATATGAATATGATGAAAAAATATCAAAATATGTTTTACAAATTCTCTCTTTAACAATTATGTTAGTATTATATTCAATCTTTATTTATAAAAATGCAACTATTTTAATTGTAAATGATGTACGTGCAATTGGAGACTACTTTAAAGAATCCCAAAAAAGTGATGAACCAATAAGCCAACAAAACATTATGTTTGGTGAGTTTAAAATTATTGCTAATTATGCAGATGATGCCATTGCTAACTTTAAAGATAAAACAAAACTACTTGAAGGGTTAAATAAACACCTTGAAGATACAGTCAATAAAAAAACAAAAGAGTTACAAGAACTCATTGAGTCACAAAAACGCTTTTTGAAAAACTCTGTACATGAAATCAATACGCCCTTATCAATTATTCAAACCAATATTGACCTTCTTCGTATGCATATTCCTAATAACAAATATATTACCAATGTTGAAAGTGGTGCAAAAACCATTCAATATATCTATGATGACTTATCTTACTTAATCAAAAAAGATAGAGTTGAGTATAAAAAAACAAAGCTCAATCTCTCTGAGTTCTTAATGGAACGACTCGCTTTTTTTGATGAAATTGCCCAATCAAACTCTCTATTTTTTGTAACCAATATCCAAAATCCTATTTACCACTGTTTTAATACCCTACTTTTACAACGTATTATTGATAACAACTTATCCAATGCTATTAAATACTCTTTTAAAGACTCCCCAATTTTTGTAAAACTTCTAAAGGATGATAATGGAATCACTTTTGAAGTTAAAACCTACTCAAAAAAGATTGAAAATACCAATAAAATCTTCGATGACTTCTACAGAGAAAATGATGCACGAGGTGGTTTTGGTTTAGGATTACGAATAGTCAAAGAGATTTGTGATAAGAATTCAGTTATAATTAATCTTCAATCAAACGATGAAGAGACAAAATTTACTTATAGGTTTACAAAAGATGAAAATACTGCTACTTGAAGATGAATTGATGTTAAATAATGCTATCAGTGAGTACTTAACTGATATTGGACACATGGTCGATAGTTTTACCGATGGACAAGAGGTCATTGATAATGTTGATACAAGTTATGATTTACTTATACTTGATATTAATGTCCCAACAAAAGATGGGTTTCAAATATTAAATGAACTTAACGATAAACAGATATTTATCCCTACTATTTATATTACTGCTTTAGTTGATATTGAAGATATTTCAAAAGGGTATGAACTAGGATGTCGAGAGTATATTAAAAAACCTTTTCACTTAGAAGAGTTAGGTATTAAAATCAATCAAATACTTAAAAAAGACCAAAACACAACATCTCATATGCGATTAAGTGAAAACTACTCCTACTCAAAAGAGAAAAAAACACTCTATTTTAATAGTGAACCTCAGATGTTAACTAAAAAACAGCTAGAAATTATCCATATTCTATCACTTAACATTAATATGATTGTTGACTTTGAACGGTTTAGAGAAGATATCTGGGATGGCGAAAATATCGACAATCCAACAATACGAGCAGAAATCTCACGCCTTAAAAAGGCACTCAAAGAGGATTTTATTAAAAATATTCGTGGTTTAGGCTACAAAATTGACAGATATTATTCTGTCTAAAAACTCCCATTAACTGGCGCTTTTAGCCAGTTATTTTTTTATTCCAAAAACAAATTTCAAAATTTAATGTAAAAATTGTGTAATTGCTATCCTTTTGCTATTTACAACTAATATACTTTCAATGTTTAATTATTAAAAAGGTTTTATTGAAACTTTTTTAATACAAATTTCAAAGGAGAAAATATGAGTCCAGAAACAGCTCAGGCTTATTGGAGAGAGAACATTTCAACTATTCTTAAATTATTAGTTGTATGGTTCATCGTTTCTTTTGGTTGTGGAATTTTGTTCATTGAGCAATTGAATGCAATCTCGATTAGTGGTGTAAAATTAGGATTTTGGTTTGCACAACAAGGTGCAATTTATATCTTTGTAGCTTTAATTTTCGTTTACGTGAAGGTTATGACAGATATTGACACTAAATATGGTGTTCACGAGTAGGAGAAATAGAGTATGGAATTACAATCATTAATTTACCTATTCGTAGGTATTTCATTCGCAATTTACATTGGTATCGCGCTTTGGGCTAAAGCTGGTTCAACTAAGGATTTCTACGTTGCAGGTGGTGGAGTTCACCCAGTTGCAAATGGTATGGCAACAGCAGCAGACTGGATGTCAGCAGCGTCATTTATCTCATTAGCAGGTCTTATTTCATTTAAAGGTTCTTTTGGTGGAGCTTTCTTAATGGGTTGGACAGGTGGATACGTTCTACTTGCTATGTTACTTGCTCCTTACTTAAGAAAGTTTGGTAAGTTTACAGTTCCTGATTTCGTTGGTGATAGATATTACTCTGATACGGCAAGACTTGTTGCGGTTATCTCGGTTATCTTCGTATCATTTACATACGTTGCAGGTCAAATGAGAGGGGTTGGGATCGTATTCTCAAGATTCTTACAAGTTGACGTAAATACTGGTGTACTTATCGGTATGGGTGTTGTATTCTTCTATTCTGTACTTGGTGGTATGAAAGGTATTACATATACACAAGTTGCACAATATGTTGTTATGATTTTCGCATACATGATTCCTGCGATTTTCTTATCATTACAAGTTACTGATACATTCTTACCACAATTAGGATTATTCGGTCAAACTACTTTCGCATTTGATACAGGTGTTCAAGTTATTCCTGAAGGAACCTATCTGTTGCATGCCCTGGATCAGTCACTTGTTGACTTAGGTTTTGCTGCATATACAAATGAAGGTAGCATTAAGAATATGTTCTTATTAACTACTGCATTAATGCTTGGTACTGCTGGTCTTCCACACGTTATTGTTAGATTCTTTACAGTTCCAACAGTAAGAGATGCAAGAGTATCTGCTGGTTGGGCATTAGTATTTATTGCGATTATGTATACAACTATTTCTTCAGTTGCTGCATTCTCAAGAGTTAACTTAATTAAAAACTTACAAAATGTTGAGTACAAAGCGTTTGTTGCTGGTGAAGTAAAACACGCTGATGGAACTCCAAATGATGGTAACTGGTTCAAAACTTGGGAACAAGGTGGATTATTAGCATGGAATGATAGAAATGGCGATGGAAAAATCCAATACGCTTCTGGAAAAGCATTCGAAGGTAAAGGTAAACCTAAATTTGACGGTACTAAAACTGAGGCAGATGGTCACAGAAGTACTACAAATGGTAGACCAGCAGCAGATGCAGCTGAGTTAGCTAAAGGTAACGGTATTGCAAATGAGTTATACGTTGATAGAGATATCATGGTACTTGCAAACCCAGAGATTGCAAACTTACCTAACTGGGTAATCGCATTCATCGCAGCTGGTGGACTTGCAGCAGCATTATCTACAGCAGCAGGTTTATTACTTGTAATTGCATCAGCAATTTCACATGACCTTATGGGACAAGTAATCTTTAAAGATAAAGAGACTGGAAAATCTACATTAAACGAAAAAACTGAGTTAGTGTGGGCAAGAATTTCAGCGGTAGTTGCAATTTGTATTGCTGGTTACTTAGGAATTAACCCTCCAGGTTTCGTTGCACAAGTTGTTGCATTAGCGTTCGGTATTGCTGCAGCTGCGTTCTTCCCTACAATTATCCTTGGGGTATTTGATAAGCGAATGAACAAAGAGGGTGCTATTGCAGGTATCTTAACAGGTCTTATTTCAACTGTTGGTTATGCATGGTACTTCATCTGGGGTGGTGGTACACCAGACGGTTACTTTATGGGAATTGCTCCTGCATCATTCGGTACAATTGGTACAATCCTACACTTAGTAGTAGCATTCGTTGTATCTAGAATGACTCCTGAGCCTCCACAAGAGATTCAAGATTTAGTTGAAAAAATCAGAATCCCATCTGGAGCAGGTGAAGCAGTAGATCACTAAGATCTTCTCTCACCTCGCCTATAAAAGGTGACTTCAAAAGTATGTCCTTCGGGGCATACTTTTTTTATATTCTTTTATACCAAAAACTTAGGCGTAAAGAAGCGCGAATCTTTACAAATAGTTTTGGTATAAAAGAGTATAACTCCACAATAATCCAAACAAAAAATCTTTAAAATTTCTAAAACAAACTTTCTTTTTCTCCCGTTTCTTTACATGTTTTTTTTGTATAATTTATCTATTACTATAAGGAAGAATAATGAGTTTACGTGACCAACAATCTTTTCTATCAAATATCCACCCTTTTGAAGAGTTAACCCAACAACAAATGGATGTATGTATACGACATATGGATATTGCTTACTATCCAAAAGACACAATTTTATTAAGTCCAGAAAAAATACATGACCATTTTTTTATTATTATTAAGGGAACGGTACATGAGTACAACGAAGATGATGAACTCATTGTTGATTACCACTATGAGGACTCATTTGATGCAAACTCTTTAATTTATGGAGAGTGTAAAAACACCTTTAAAGCCTACGAAGATTTAATCTGTTATGAATTAGAAAGAGCAACTTTCTTGGAGCTTATTGAACAAAATGAAAAATTTAAAGATTTCTTTTTAAATAACCTTGTTAATAAATTTCAAACACTCAAAGATAAAGAGTATACTTCTGATTTATCCTCATTTATGATTGCAAAAGTATCCGATACAGTACTTCATGAACCATGTATTGTCAGCAAAGATGCAAAACTTATTGATGCTATTGAAAAATCTATTGAATATAAAACTTCTACCATTATTGTAAAATATGAAGAAGGGTATGGAATTATTACTGATTCATTATTGAAAATGAAAGTACTTTTAGAAGGAAGAGACCTTACAATACCAGTCAGTGATATTGCTATTTATCCTCTACTTAGCGTTAACAATGATGACTATTTATTTGATGCATTTTCAATTTTAATTAAACGAAATATTAAACGCGTTGGTGTTACTAATTCACTGGGTGAAATGATAGGTATTTTAGAACAAATTGATGTTTTATCCCACTTTGCAAATCACACCTATGTTGTTGATTCAAAAATTAAAAAAGCAAGTGATTTAGAAGACTTAAAAGAGGCAAGTGTTGAACTTATAAATACGATTAAAACACTTAATGCCAAGGGAGTTAAAGTCAATCATATCTCTAATTTAATTGGTCAACTTAATACCAAAGTTTATGCAAAACTTTACAAGCTCATTGTTCCAGAAGAGTTACAAAACAAAGCATGTTTTATTGTAATGGGAAGTGAAGGAAGAAACGAACAAATTATTAAAACCGACCAAGATAATGCATTGGTTGTTTGTAATCAAACCGATGTGGAACAATACCGCCCTTACATGGAAAAAGTATCTCAAACACTTATTGACTTTGGTTATCCTCCATGTGAAGGTAACATCATGGTTAATAACCCGTTTTGGTGTAAACAAGTTGATGAATACAAAAAAGAGACTGCACGATGGATAGAAGCACCTGATATGCAAAACTACATGGATTTAGCAATTTTCTTTGATGCCTTTGCCGTTGCAGGAGATAAAGATTTACTCATTAACTTAAAAGATGATCTCTTTCATAAACTTCACGATAAAGATGTTTTTATGGCATATTTTGCCAAAGCGACGCACACTTTTGACACCCCAAGTATCGTGGCAAATTTTATGACAAAAACGCACCATATTGATATTAAAAAAGCTGGTGTATTTCCAATTGTTCAAGGAATACGTTCATTAGCACTTCGCGAAAAAATCCGAGAAACAACTACGGTTAAACGTATCAAAATTCTTACTCAAAAAAATGTTCTACCACAAGATATGGCAAATGAACTTTTAGAAGCTTTTGATGTATTAGGAACCTTACGATTAAAATCACAACTACAAAAAATACAAGATGGGAAAGCCCCAAATAATGAAGTAGATACTCATAGTTTAGGTAAAATTGAGCGTGATTTACTTAAAGATAGTTTTAAAATTGTTAACGATTTTAAAAAATTTATTACCTATGTATTTAAAACAGATAAGATTTCATAATGTTTAAGGAACTCATTAAAAACTGGAAAAAAAGCAAACTTACAGACAAAACATATGAGTATCTTTTTGATACTCCTCCAAAAGATGAATTTGTCTGCTTAGATTGTGAAACAACAGGACTAAATCCCAAAAAAGATGAAATTCTCTCTATTGGTGCAGTTATTATCAAAGATAATAAAGTACTTATGAGAAAAACCCTTAATATTTTTGTTAAACCGTCAAAGAATGTCACAGAGGAATCTATTAAAATTCACCATATTAGACCCATTGATTTAGAGAATGCAGTAGAACCAAAAGTTGCTATTATGGAACTCTTAAAATTTATTGGTAATCGAACAATTGTTGGTTATTACATTAAATTTGATATTGCAATGATTTCAAAATATACACAACAATACATCGGTATAAAACTTCCTAATCACTCTATTGAAGTAAGCTCCATGTATTATAAAACCCGTCCAAAAAACTCTGAATATGAGTTTGTTGATCTTAAATTTGACACTATCATGAAAGAGCTTGACATACCTGAACTTGGAAAACATGACGCTTTAAATGATGCTATCATGACATCAATGATGTTCTTAAAAGTAAAAGAACTCACTCCTGCAAACTCAACTTTCTATAAAGGTTAATGTGAAGAGAAGAATTATTCTTTCTTCACAGCTATCAAACACCACTAATGCTACGTTAATGCTATGCTTTCTGTAACATAAGGTTACCTAAAAAGGGCACAATCTTAAATTATACTTAAATTACCCCTCAGATAGGAGTATGTAATTATTTCTTAGTATAATTGTACTGTTTTTAGATGCTATGTTAATGCTACGATGTTAACAACAAGGTGTTACGCATTTAAAAGAATCTTATCCTGGGGAGGAAGAAGTATGAATGACGAATTAGTCGCACGAATTAAAGCTAACCCGAATTATCAAGAGTTAGTGAAAAAAAGAACAAGTTTCGCTGTGAAACTTGGTATTTTTGTACTGGCATTGTTTTATGCATTTATTTTAACTATTGCATTTAACCCTGCTATTTTAGGTACAAAAACAGGTGATGGTGTTATGACAGTAGCATTTCCTATTGCAGCATCTATTATTATCATTAGTTTTATAACTACCTTAATCTATGTAAGTAGAGCAAATGGTGAATTTGAAGTACTAACTGATAAAATTAGAGAAGATGTAAAGGATGAATTATAATGTTACGAATTTTAGCACTTATTTCAATTTTCGCAGTTGCCCTATTTGCAGCTGGTGATGCTTCATTTGAAGCTTCAAAAAGAGAGCTTAATATTCCTGCTATTATTATGTTCTTCTTATTTGTTGGTGGTACATTAGGTATTACATACTGGGCAGCAAAAAGAACAAAATCAGCAAGTGACTTCTATACTGCTGGTGGAGGAATTTCAGGTTTCCAAAATGGTATGGCAATTGCAGGTGACTACATGTCTGCAGCATCATTCTTGGGACTTTCAGGACTTGTATATTTAAAAGGTTATGATGGATTAGTTTATGCGGTTGGTTTTCTTGTAGGTTGGCCCGTAATTCTATTCTTAATGGCTGAGAAATTAAGAAACTTAGGTAAGTTTACGTTTGCGGATATTGCAGCATACCGACTTGGACAAAAAGAGATTAGAACGTTAGCTGCACTAGGTTCACTAGCCGTTGTTACTCTATATCTAATTGCACAAATGGTTGGTTCTGGTAAACTTATTCAAGTACTATTTGGATTAGAGTATGAATATGCGGTAATCTTAGTTGGTGTAATGATGATTATTTATGTAACCTTTGGTGGTATGCTTGCTACTACATGGGTACAAATCATTAAAGCAGTTTTACTCCTTTCAGGTGTGACGTTCATGGGATTCATGGTAATGTCTCACTTCGGATTCTCATTTGAAGCCTTAGCAACTAAAGCCGTTGAAACGCACTCATTAGGTCAAGACATTATGGCACCAGGTGGATTTATTTCTGATCCTATATCTGCTATTTCTTTAGGACTTGCACTTATGCTTGGTACGGCTGGTCTTCCACACGTACTTATGAGATTCTTTACCGTTGGTAATGCAAAAGAGGCTAGAAAATCAGTTGTTTATGCAACAGGATTTATTGGTTACTTCTACCTTGTTATTGCAATCATTGGTTTAGGAGCAATTGTATTCTTAAACTCTGATGCAGGTGCAGCATACTTTGTTGATGGAAAACTATTTGGTGGAAACAACATGGCAGCGATTCACTTATCACACGTTGTTGGTGGTAACGTATTCTTAGGATTTATTTCTGCGGTTGCCTTTGCTACAATCCTAGCAGTTGTTGCAGGCCTTACACTTGCAGGTGCATCGGCAATTTCTCATGACCTTTATGCGTGTGTAATTAATCCAAATGCTAGTGAAGAGCAAGAGATTAAAATCTCTAAAATAGCCGTAATTGTAATTGGATTTATTGGAGTTGTGTTAGGAATTGCCTTTGAACAACAAAATATTGCCTTTATGGTTGGTCTTGCCTTTGCTATTGCCGCATCTGCGAACTTCCCAATTCTTTTCTTATCAATTTACTGGTCTAAGTTAACTACTAGAGGAGCATTAATTGGTGGACTTATGGGTCTAGCAACGGCAGTAATCTTAGTTATTACTGGACCAATTGTGTGGGTTCAAATTTTAGGAAATGAAGAAGCTTTATTCCCTTATAAACACCCTGCACTATTCTCTGTATCTGCAGCATTTATTGGTATTTGGTTCTTCTCTATTACAGACAAGTCTCAAAGAGCAAAAGATGAAGCTAAAGCATTCGAAGCACAAAGCGTTCGTGCTGAAACTGGTTTTGGTGCTGATGGAGCAGTTGAACACTAACCCTTTTACTAAAGAGAGTTTTCTCTCTTTAGTAATATCCCTTATAATAAATATTTGTTTAACTTATAAATATCCTAATTATTAGAAAATAGATATTTTTCTGCTCTTTTAATGTACATTTTGTACAAAAATAGTACATTTTTCTTTTTAAGCCAATCAAATTGAACAATATTCGTCCACAAAGCCCTAAAAATAGGCATTTATATTTCTGACACTTTTGTTACATATTTAGAAATTTGTAATTTTTTTGTACAAAATTAATGTATTTAAAAAAAAACTTTATTTATAATGAAGTGATTTTTAATAAAATGCTACGTTATTGCTATTAATGAAGTAATTATTAGAAAAATTTTCAATATGTGTCATCATATTTTCATGGGAGGAAGAGATGAAGGACGAATTAGTAGAACGAATTGAAAATAACCCTAAATATCAAGAGCTAGTTTCTAAAAAAAATAGCTTTGGAATTAAATTAGGTGTTTTCGTACTTGTAATGTTTTATACGTATATCATGGTGATTGCGTTTAACAAAGAGGTGTTAGCGACAAAAATTGGTGATGGTGTAACAACAATAGCCTTCCCTATTGCATTAGCAATCTTAGTAATTAGTTTTTTAACTACTGTTATCTATGTAAAAAGAGCAAACGGTGAGTTTGAAGACTTAACAAATGAGATTAAAAAAGATGTAAAGGATCTAGTGTAATGTTACGAATTTTAGCTATTATTTCAATTTTTGCAATTGCTGCTTTTGCAGCTGGTGATGCATCATTTGAAGCAACAAAAAGAGAACTTAACATTCCAGCGATTGCTATGTTCTTTGTCTTTATTGCAGGAACATTAGGTTTAACTGTATGGGCTGCAAGAAGAACAAAATCAGCTTCAGACTTCTATACAGCTGGTGGTGGAATCACAGGTTTCCAAAATGGATTAGCAATTGCAGGTGACTACATGTCAGCAGCAGCTTTCCTTGGAGTTTCTGGTCTAATTTACTTAAAAGGGTACGATGGGGTTATCTATGCAGTATCATTCTTAGTTGGTTGGCCAATTATTCTTTTCTTCATGGCTGAGAAATTAAGAAACTTAGGTAAATTTACTTTTGCAGATATTGCGGCATATCGACTTGGGCAAAAAGAGATTAGAACCTTAGCAGCATTTGGTACAATTTCAGTTGTTGTTTTATACCTAATTGCACAAATGGTTGGTGCTGGTAAATTAATCCAAGTTCTTTTTGGTATGGATTATGAGTACGCAGTTATCCTTGTTGGTGTAATGATGATTATTTATGTAACATTTGGTGGTATGCTAGCTACTACATGGGTACAAATCATTAAAGCTTGTTTACTACTTGGTGGTGTATCTATTATGGCAGGGCTTGTACTTATGCATTTCGGATTTAACTTCGAATCTTTAGCTTCAACAGCTGCATCTAACCATGCAAATGGTGAGTCAATCTTAGCACCTGGTGGATTTATTTCTGATCCTATTTCAGCTATTTCACTTGGTATGGCTCTTATGCTTGGTACTGCTGGTTTACCACACGTACTTATGAGATTCTTTACTGTTGGAAATGCAGTTGAAGCTAGAAAATCAGTTGTTTACGCTACTGGTTTTGTTGGTTACTTCTGGATTATTATTACTATCGTTGGTCTTGGTGCAATTGCATTCTTAAACTCTGATGCTGGAGCAGCATACTTTGTTGATGGAAAACTGTTTGGTGGTAATAACATGGCATCAATCCACTTATCACACCTTTTAGGTGGTAATGCATTCTTAGGATTTATCTCAGCAGTTGCATTCGCTACAATCTTAGCGGTTGTATCTGGTCTTACATTAGCTGGTGCATCAGCTATTTCACATGACCTTTACGCAAACGTAATCAACCCAGAAGCATCAGATGAGAAAGTTGTAAAAATTTCTAGAATTACAGTTGTTGTTGTTGGTTTTGTAGGTGTTATCTTAGGTATCGCTTTTGAATCACAAAACATCGCATATATGGTTGGATTAGCATTCGGTATTGCAGCATCTGCTAACTTCCCAATTCTTTTCTTATCAATTTACTGGAGAGGTTTAACAACAAGAGGTGCATTCTTAGGTGGACTTGCAGGTTTACTTACAGCTATAACACTAGTAATTATTGGACCAATTGTATGGGTACAGATTTTAGGAAATGCTGAAGCATTATTCCCTTATAAACACCCAGCACTATTCTCTGTAACAGTTGCATTCTTAGGTATTTGGTTCTTCTCTAAAACAGATTCATCAGAAAGAGGAAAAGCTGAAAAAGAGTTATTTAGAGCGCAAAACGTAAGAGCAAATACAGGTATCGGTGCAGAAGGTGCAGTTGATCACTAATCTTTCTTGAGGATATAACCCCTTGAGAAACAACCTAATTAATTTAGGTTTCACACTAAAAAATACTCAAATAGCAGAGTATAAACTTATCAAAGGAATTAACTCCTTTGATAAGAGACTACTTACATATTTAAACACTTCTAGTTTTATACTATTACTTCATATAAACTCAACACTTTTTTTTAATTTTTTGTTACAGAATAATGACAATATTATTCACTTTTAGTTAAAATTGTTCATACCAACTACTTATATTTTAAGTAAAAACAACATAAAAGAGAGCCTATGAGTCTATTAGAAATCTCCACATTTGTTAAATCAATCCACCCTTTTGAGAACCTAAATAAAGCACAACTTGATGAGTTTGCCAATAATCTAGATATTGTCTACTTTAAAAAAGATGAAACCATCCAAAAACAAGGGGAAGAACCTACCTCTTTGTACTTTATTATAAAAGGTCTTGTCCAAGAAAAAATTGATGAAGAAGTTAGTTCTATCTTTTCAACCAATGAATTTTTTGATCCAATTTCATTAGTAGAAAACTATTCAAAACATAGTTTTGTATGTGCACAGGAGACAATATGTTATGCTCTGCCTCGTAAAATCTTTGTTACTACCCTACATGAGAATCCGACCTTAGAGAGTTTTTTCTTTCAAAGTATCTCTCAAAAACTCAATGCTAATATCAATAATGAAAAAGATAAAGAGTTAGCGAACTTAATGGTTGCAAAAGTTAAAGATGCCAATGTTCATAGAGCTGTTATTGCTCCATATAATACAACAATTTTTGATGCCGTCTCAACTATCAAAAAAGAGAAAGTTCCAACCCTACTCTTAGAAGATGAAGAGAAAAATATTCATATTGTTACAGACTCAGACTTTAGAGAAAAAGTTATCTTAAATCGTATGGATTTTGATGATACGGTTGGAAAACTCTCAAATCCTGTAGCCATGTATGTTAGTGAAAATGACTTTTTATTTAATGCTCAACTATTAATGACAAAACATGGCTTTAAACGTATGGTAGTAAAAAATGATGATGATGAAATTTGTGGAATTATTGATCAAATCTCACTCTCTTCTTTCTTTGCAACGCATACCTTTTCAGTCTCTAATGAAATTGATAAAGCTGAAACTTTAGAAGAGTTAAAAGAGGCCTCATTAAGTTTTACTAAGATTATTAAATCACTCAATGCTAAGGGAGTAAAAGTTGATTTTATTTCTAAATTAATTAATCAACTCAACCGAAAAGTAATGGATAAGCTCTTTAAAAAACTAGCACCTGAAGGTTTAATTGGAAAGTCATGTTTAGTCGTAATGGGAAGTGAAGGACGAGGAGAACAAATACTTAAAACAGATCAAGACAACGCCCTTATTATTGCAGATGATTGTGAAGTGAGTGATGAAGAGATTTTAAAATTTACCCACGAATATACGGAGACTTTAGTTGACTTTGGGTTCCCTCGATGTGACGGAAATATTATGGTTAACAACCCATACTGGTGTCGACGGCATAAAGCATTTAAAGACGTCATTACAGAGTGGATTACCAAGCCAAGTGGTGATAATTTCATGAACTTAGCAATTTTCTATGATGCAATTGCAGCAACAGGTGATAGAGAACTGCTTATTAGTCTTAAAGAACATATCTTTAAAATTGGTTCAACTTCGGCTAGTTTCTTTATGCATTTTGCCAAAATCATTATGGAGTTTAATGTACCACTAGGTTTCTTTGATGGATTTGTATTTGATTCAACAGACCAAGAGCATAAAGATGAGATTGATATCAAAAAAGGGGGAATTTTTATTTTAGTTCAAAGTATTCGAACCCTTGCTTTAGAGCATAAGCTTATGCGTGCCAATACCTTAAAACGTATCGAAGAGTTACGAAGTTTAGGTGAACTAGAAGATGAATTTGCTTCAGAACTCACTGAAGCCTTTAACTTCTTAAATACCTTAAAACTCAAATCAAATCTAGAAAAACTCGACTCTGGTCAAACTATTGATAACTACATCAATCCAAAGAACCTTACAACAATGGAAAAAGATTTACTCAAAGATAGTTTTAAAATCATTAACAAGCTTAAGAAAAAGCTTGAACATCACTATAAGTTGAATTATGTTTAGAAATATAAGTAACTACTTTAATAAACGGAACCTTAAAGATGCTAAATATCTTTATCTATTTGAAGAACCTCCAAAAGGTGAATATATCTGTTTTGATTGTGAAACTACGGGATTAGATGTTCAAAAAGATGATATTATCTCTATTGGGGCAGTTTTAATAAAAGATAATACCATTCTTGCTTCAAAGAAGTTTGTTAAATTTGTCAAACCAGAAACTACAATACAAGAAGAAGCTATCAAGGTTCATCACATTAGAGAGATGGACTTAGTCAATGCAGACAAACTTGACGATGTGCTTGATGAGTTTTTAGAATTTATTGGAAACCGTACTTTAGTGGGTTACTTTTTAGAGTTCGATGTTGCTATGATTAATAAATATATAAAAAATCGTCTTGGCATTAAACTTCCCAATAAAGTTTTAGAAGTCTCTGCCATTTATCACGATTATAAAATTGAAAAAATCCCACAAAGTCATATTGACTTACGATTTGATACCATTATGAAAGATTTAGATATTCCAACTATGGGAAAACATGATGCCTTTAATGATGCTATTATGACCTCCATGATGTTCCTTGCTCTAAAAAATAAACCAAAGGTTAAAATCTCATAACCTTTGGAACTTGCATTGAACCACCTAATATTCCTGACATATCTTTGACATACACGTATGGTATAATGTACTAAATTTTTCTTAAAAAGGACAGAAATGTTAGTACTCGTTTTAAATGCAGGAAGTTCATCTTTAAAGTACCAACTTATGAATCCAGAGACAGCTGAAGTCAAAGCAACTGGTTTATGTGAAAGAATTGGTATTGATGGGAAACTTGTTCATGAAGCAAATGACAAAAAAATCAAATCAGAAGTTACTATGCCAAGTCACAAAGAAGCAATTGAAGTTGTGATTGAAACACTTACCCACGGTGAGGGAAAAGTGATTGACTCAATTGAGGAGATTCAAGCAATTGGACACCGTGTTGTTCATGGTGGAGAGTACTTCAACAGCTCTGTTATTGTTAATGAGGATGTTATTTCAAAACTAAAAGAGCTTATCCCTTTAGCACCATTACATAACCCAGCAAATATTATGGGAATGGAAATTGCACAACAAATTCTTCCAGGTAAACCAAATGTAGCAGTGTTTGATACCGCCTTTCACCAAACAATGCCTGCAAGTTCATATATGTATGCTGTTCCTTATGAAGATTATAAAGAGCATGGTGTTAGAAAATATGGTTTTCATGGAACTAGTCACTACTATGTATCTAATGAAGCTAAAAAAATGCTTGCTAAAGAGGACTCTAAAGTTATCGTTTGTCATTTAGGTAATGGTTCTTCAGTATGTGCAGTAAGAGATGGGAAATCAATTGATACTTCTATGGGGCTTACTCCACTTGAAGGTCTTATCATGGGAACACGATCTGGAGATATTGATGCAGGAGTACTTTCATATCTTATGGAGAAAAAAGATATGAGTGCACAAGAAACGGTCAACTACCTCAATAAAAAATCAGGTCTTTTAGGAGTTTCAGGTATTAGTTCAGACTTAAGAGAGATTATTGAAGCCTGTGAAAATGGTGACGAAAGAGCACAAACAACTATTGATATGAAGTGTAACCGTATTAAAAAATATATCTGTTCATATGCGGGTATGTTAGAAGGGGTTGATGCCGTATGTTTTACTGCAGGAATTGGTGAAAATGCCGACTTAATTCGAGAAAAAGTTTGTTCAGGATTAGAGTTTATGGGAATTGAAATTGACCAAGAAAAAAATAAAATTCGAAGCGATGAAAATAGAGAAATCAATTCAGAAACCTCTAAAACAAAAATCTATGTTATTCCAACAAATGAAGAGTACGTAATCGCAAATGATACCTATAAATTAACAAAAGCCTAAACGCTTTTGTTAATTGCACATGATGTACAAAAGTTGTACATTTTAACTTTTTAATCCTCTTTTTTTCCCTCTTTTTTACTCAATTTTATTACAAAACTTCCCATCTAAAATTTTTATTTTTATATATGTAGATTTTATGTATCTTTTTGAAATGTTTGACTAAAATATTCAGTACACAAGATTAAAAAAAAGAGTGAAGCTATACTAATGCTACACTCCTTATTTATAATCTTAACTCATAAAAGCAGAAAGGATATATGAATGGGTTTAATTGATAGTATTAAAGAAAATGCTAAAAAAGAGCTAAGAACAATCGTTCTTCCAGAATCAGAGGACGAAAGAGTATTACAAGCTACTGAGATAGTATTAAATGATAAAACAGCAAATGTTGTGCTTATTGGTAATGAAGATACAATCAAAGCAGACGCTGCATCGTGTGGAGCAAATATTGAGGGAGCAACAATTATTGATCCAAAGAAATTTGACAATATTGATGCATATGTTAATGAGCTTGTTGAACTTAGAAAATCAAAAGGTCTTACGAAAGAAGAAGCAACTGAAATCATGACTACTGAGCCAAGATTTTTTGGTTGTATGATGGTTAGATTAGGTGATGCTGATGGATTAGTAGCAGGTTCAAACTCTGCAACTGCTGATGTATTAAGAGCAGCTATTCAGGTAATCAAAACTGCTCCTGGTGTTAAAACAGTATCTTCAACATTCGTAATGGAGACTGCAGATGGTCAATTTGGAGACAACGGTTTAATTCTTTTTGCAGATTGTGCTGTAAACCCAGAGCCAAATGCTGAACAATTAGCTGATATTGCACAATCAACTGCTGCAACTGCTGCATCTGTTGTTGGTTTAGAGCCAAGAGTTGCAATGTTATCATTCTCAACTATGGGTTCTGCAAAACATCCATTAGTAGACAAAGTACAAAATGCCGTTCAAATCTTAAAAGATAGAGATGTTGATTTTGCTTTTGATGGTGAGATGCAAGCTGATGCTGCAATTGTTGAAGCAATCGGTAAGAAAAAAGCACCTGATTCAAAAGTAGCTGGAACAGCTAATGTACTTGTATTTCCAGACTTACAAGCAGGTAACATCGGTTACAAATTAGTTCAAAGATTTGCAAAAGCAGATGCACATGGACCAATCGTACAAGGTTTAGCAAAACCAGTAAATGACTTATCAAGAGGATGTTCTGTGGAGGACATTTCAAACTTAGTAGCTATCACAGCAACACAAGCTTAAAAATTAAACACTAAATAAGGGAGAAAATATATGTTAGTATTCATTTTAAATGCAGGAAGTTCATCATTAAAGTATCAATTAATGAACCCAATCAACAAAGAGGTTTTAGCAGTAGGGATTTGTGAAAGAATCGGAATTGATGGAGTTTTAAAACATGAGTTTGGTGACGATCAAAAAATCAAAGTAGAGACTGCAATGCCAACACATAAAGAGGCGATTGAGTTAGTATTAAAAACTTTAACTGATGGTGAAGGTAAAGTTATTAACTCTGTTGATGACATCGAAGCAATCGGACACAGAGCAGTACATGGTGGAGAAGATTTCGCTGGTTCTGTTATGGTTACTGATGCAGTTATTAACAAAATGAAAGAGTTAATTCCTTTAGCTCCTTTACATAACCCTGCAAACATCATGGGTATGGAAATTTGTCAAGACTTAATGCCAGGTAAACCAAACGTAGCTGTATTTGATACTGCTTTCCACCAAACTATGCCTGATTATGCATTTATGTATCCACTCCCATACGATCAATACACTAGAAATGGTGTTAGAAAATATGGTTTCCACGGAACATCTCACTACTTCGTATCTAATGAAGCTAGAAATATGTTAGATAAAAAACACAACACTAGAGTAATCGTTTGTCACTTAGGTAACGGTTCTTCTGTATCTGCAGTGTTTGATGGTAAATGTATTGATACATCTATGGGTCTTACTCCTGTTCAAGGTCTTATGATGGGAACACGATCTGGTGATATTGGAGCAGGTGCTATTCAATACATGATGGAGACTGATGGATTATCAATCAAAGAGATGTTAGACGTACTTAACAAAAAGTCTGGTATCGTTGGTATCTCTGAAAAATCTTCTGACTTAAGAGAAGTATTAGAAGGTATGGAAGCTGGAGATGACAAATGTCGATTAGCAGTTGATATGATTGCTTACATTATCAAAAAATACGTTGGTTCATATGCAGCTGCACTTGATGGTGTTGATGCATTATGTTTCACAGGTGGTATTGGAGAAAATGCTGCACTTATTCGAGAAAAAGTGTGTGCTGGTCTTGACTATATGGGACTTAACATTGACCCAGTTAAAAATAACAAACGATCTGGAGAAGCTAGAGATATCTCTACAAATGGTTCTAAAGGTCGAATCTTTGTTATTCCTACAAATGAAGAGTATGTTATTGC
>CAZIES010000010.1:0-6185 GCA_964538295.1 uncultured Arcobacter sp.
TTTAAAAACTTCTTACGTAAAGTTTTTTAACTTTTTGTCGTTGAGTTTCATTTTGTTTATAAATCTGACTAAAAAGGAGTTTAAATTCTTTTGAATTCCCCTCCTTTACTGCAGTGACTTTAGGTTTTAGAATAGACAACAACAATACAAACAGCATCAAAATTGCTAATGTTTTCATTTTTATCCTTTTTTATGTAACTAGTTACGTAATTATATAAATAAATATCTACATTTGTCAATGTATGTAACCAGTTACAGATATTGGTTTAACTAAAAAACTTCTAAGAAGTACGCTAAAGTAGCTTATAAAGAAATTTTAAAATTTTTTAAGATTGTAGTTTTTCAGGCATAAAAAAAGCCTACATCACAAAAGATGTAGGCTTTAGTAGATTGAGTTTGTAGTTTTTACGCACCAAATCCTATCATTTGGAACTGTACATACCAAACTGCTACAGAAACAATGTACCCAAGTACAATTGTCCAAGCATATTTCATATGCGCTCCAAAGGTATAAATTCCATGTAATTTACCCATAACACCAACACCTGCAGCTGAACCAAATGAAATCATTGATCCACCAACACCCGCTGTTAATGTTACAAGCATCCACTGTGAGTGATCCATTGGAGGTGAAGCTTTTAGAACTGCTGACATTACAGGAATGTTATCAACGATTGCTGATAAGAATCCAACTCCAATATTTGACCATGTTGGTCCAAGTACTGCTGGGTCATATACTACTGCTGCTAATGCTAACCATCCAATAAAGTATAAGGCACCAACTGCTGCAAGGATACCAAAGAAGAACATTAATGTATTGTTCTCAATTTTTGCAATTGAGTGGAAAATATTAAAGTGGTCTTTTCCGTAAACAAGCTTAAGTCTGTAAGAGTAAAGTTTAAGTACTGCTAGACCAAACATCATACCCCACATTGCTGGTAGATGTAACACTTGGTGAGATAAAACTGCACAAGCAATTGTTAAAATACCAAGTACCATAACTACTTTAGCACCTTCTGCCATCTCTGGTTTTTTCTCTTTTGTTGCATCAAATGGAGGAACCGTATCTGGAACAAATCTAGCCAAAATTACTGCTGTAACAATATAACCAATGATTGAAGCTGGGAATAAGAACATAAAGTCAAAGAACGTTCCCTTACCTGCTGTCCATGCCATAAGTGTCGTAATATCACCAAACGGTGACCATGCACCACCTGCATTAGCTGCAACAACAATGTTAATAGCCCCTGGTACTAAAAATGCTTTATTCTCTTTTTCAATTGTAATTAATACCGTTGCAAGAATAAGTGCCGTTGTTAAGTTATCTGCAATTGGAGATAAGAAGAAAGCAATAATACCAGTTGCCCAGAACAGCTTTCTATATGTCCAACCCTTAGTAACTAAATTATACTTTAATCGATCAAAAACACCCATGTGAATTAATGACTCAATATAGGTCATTGCAACAAATAGGAAGAAGAAGATTCCTGCAATCTCTAAGATCAAGTGGTTTGCTTGAATATGAATAAGATTCATATCTAAACCATTCATCGCATAATAAATTGCAATTAAAATAAACATAAACGTACCGATAAATAAAGCTGGTTTAGCTTTATCAATATTATATTGCTCTTCAGCAGCTACAAAGTAGTACCCTATTGCAAAAATGAGTAAACATGCAAATCCAACCCATGTCATAGTAATATCAGGGTTTTGTACGTGTTCTCCCCCACCACCGCCTGCTGCGAAAGCTGCAACAGAAACTAATAATAATGACATTAAAACTTTTAACATCCATTCTCCTTAATAAAATGAGCTCCAAGTGAACGTGTGCGTTCAATTGAAAATTCTAGTATAGATTTTGCCGTAAGTAGCCTTAAAAATAATAGTCTTCCCACATCCTCTTTTAAAAATGCTTCGATTTGACTCAATGCTGATTCTAGTTTGCTTTTTTCGCGAACTATTGCAGCATTTTCCCACATTATTTTTCGTAAACTATCTTTGATTGGTTTATCAATACTTTGATTTCTCGTGAAAGATTTTATCTTTTGCGTATAATTTTCGCGTGATATTTCAAACCCTTCTTTTAAAGAATTCTCAACGGCAACTTTTGAATAGACCAACCCTTCAAGTAAAGAGTTTGAAGCTAATCTATTCGCTCCATGAAGTCCTGAACACGCTACCTCACCAATAGCATAAAGGTTTTTTATTCCCTTAACTTTAGCATCAATATCAATATCAATACCACCCATAGCATAGTGAAATGCAGGTGAGATAGGTACCTTTTCAAAAGGTAACTCATAACCTAACTCTTTAATATTAGAATAAATATTGGGGAATCGTTTTTTAAAGAAATCTTTACTAAAACTTTCAAAAGAGAGATATACCCCTTTTTTAGTTTTATTTGCATAATCAAAAATAGCTCGACTCACAACATCTCTAGGTGCAAGCTCACCATCTTCATGATAATCAAATAAAAACCGTCGGTTTTCATCATCAACGACATACGCACCCTCACCTCGTAAAGCCTCACTTAAAAGTGGTTTTCTTGCATAAGAAGTTCCCTTAAAAACCGTAGGATGGAACTGCATCATCTCCATATCTTTTAATGCAAGTCCCTTTTCTAAACAAATCCCTTGTACTTCACCCGCAATAGCAGGAGAGTTGGTATGGTATTTATAGATTGAACCTATTCCACCACTTGCTAAAATAACATTGTTTGCATAGGCTACTTCTTGTTTCGTTTCACTAACAAAATAACTCGCACCATAACAAATACCATCTTGAATTAAAAGGTTATTAACCACGCACTCTGTTTTGATTGCATGTGGGCAGGATTGTAGTAAAAACATATGAAGTTGTCGCCCTGTTGCATCACCATCAGCATGCAAAATACGACTTCTGCTATGTGCTGCTTCTTTTGTAAATGCTAAGTTACCTTGAGAATTTAAATCAAACTCAAAACCTGCATCAATCAAATCATCAATACACTCCCGTGAATTTTCACTTAATACTTCTACGGCTTCTTTGTTATTGTGATTAACACCTGCATTAAGCGTATCTTGAATATGTTCTAAGACATCACTTTTATCAACAGCAGTAGCAACGCCCCCTTGTGCATAAAAAGTGTTACATTCCCAAGGCTCTTTCTTACAAATAACGAGCACTTTTTTATCTTTTGGTATCAGTCTTGCAGCATTAAGTCCTGCAATACCTGCCCCAATAATTAAATAATCATAAATCACTTTTGAGATTCTTCCTTTTGAGAATTATCTACATATACTGGGTCCCCTTTGTAACCACAACCTGTCATACCTAATAAAAAAGCTGTTATAATACAACCATGAAAAAAGTTAACGATATTCTTACGCATTTGAAATATAGTCCTGAATTTAAAAAAATTAACACAAATAATACAATAGAAAAGTTAATAAATGCTTTACCCTTAAAGTTAAAAAAGGGTGTCAAATTTGCCTATATCAAACGGCAAACACTTTTCTTTGTTCTCACCCATCCTGTGTTTAAAATGGAGTTTGAGTATAACAAGAGTTTAATAAAATCACTTTTAAAATCAGCTAACATTGCCAATGTGGATGATATTCAATTTTTTGTCACTAATAAAATAGAGAAAAAAGAGAAAAAAAAAGAGCCTGAACCTTTCTACAACGAAAAATCCTATGGTCTATTTGAAAACTTTGCTCAAAATGAAAAAATCTTTAAAACTTTCGAAGAGATACGTCAACTTATCAAAAAAGCTTAAGCTGTTTATCTAAAAACTTATAATTTGGACAATACTCTTGCACTAATCCCCAAAAATGTTTAGAGTGGTTTTTATGTTTAATATGGGCCAACTCATGAATCACAACATACTCAATAACCTCTAAGGGAAATTTCATAAGTAAAATATTCAAACTAATAGAGTTTTTTGAAGAGCATGAACCAAAACGGGTTTTATTTTTACGAAACTTTAAAGCTGAGGGAAAAAGTTGCATACGTTTGGCATGTTTGTCCACTAAATTAGGCAACAGTTCTAATGCTCTTGCTTTATAAAAAATATCAATATTCTCTACTTGCTCTTTTAAAAAAGCTTCACCAAGGTAATAAAAATGGGTATCATCTTCTTTTTCTTCTAATCTTTTAAGATGTTTTTCTATCCAATTTCTCTTTTTTTCGATAAGTGCTTTTGCATCATCTAAACCAAAAAATTGATTTGCTTTTATTTGTAACTCATTTTTATTTAAAATGCGTAAATAGCAGTGTTTTATTCTTGCTTTTTGTACTAAACTAACAGTGACTGAACAACTGTTCATTTCAATCTTAAAATCCACAACTTTCCTTAAGAATTTTTTTGATAAAATCACGAACTACATAATATTGACACAATAGTAGCATATTGAAAATTATAGTGAGGAATAACGCAAATGAAAATTGCAAAAAGAATGGAGAAACTATCTCCGTCGGTTACAATGGCGATTACTGCTTTAGGTAGGGAGCTTAAAGCGCAAGGTAGAGACATTTTAAGTTTTAGTGCGGGGGAACCTGATTTTAATACACCAGAGGTGATTAAACAAGCAGCAATTGATGCCATCAAAGATGGACATACAAAATACACTGCAGTTGAAGGGATTACTGAAACAAAACAAGCAATTATTAATAAACTAAAACGAGATCATGGTTTAGAGTATGAACTTGGTGATATTGTTATTAGTAATGGTGCAAAGCACTCACTGTTTAACCTGTTTCAATGTCTAATTGAGCAAGGAGATGAAGTAATCATTCCTGCACCTTATTGGGTAACATATCCAGAGCAAGTAAAATACTCTGATGGAGTTCCAGTGTTTATTGACACAGACGATTCAACAGGATTCAAAATCACACCAGAGCAATTACAAGCTGCTATTACACCAAAATCAAAGATTTTGTTACTAAATACACCTTCAAACCCTACAGGTGCAGTATATTCAAGGGAAGAGTTAACGGCACTTGGAAAAGTATTAGAAGGAACAGATATTTTAGTATTCTCAGATGAGATGTATGAAAAAATCATGTTTGATTCTAAAGAGTTCTGTACTGCTGCTGAAGTAAGTGAAGACATGTTCCAACGAACAGTAACGATTAACGGGTTGAGTAAATCAGTTGCTATGACAGGATGGCGTTTTGGATACTTAGCTACACCACACAAAGATTTAGTTAAAGCGATGATTAAACTTCAAGGTCAATGTACATCAAATGTTAACTCTATCACACAACACGCTTCTATTTTAGCTTTAGAGGGTAAAGCTGATGAAACGATTACAATGATGCGAGTTGAGTTTGAGAAACGACGAGATGCCGCAATTGAAAAGTTTAATGCTATTGAAGGAATTTCTTGTGTTAAACCTGAAGGTGCTTTCTACTTATTTGTAAATATCAAAGGGGTAACAACTGATTCAATGAAATTTTGTGCAGATTTACTTGAAAAAGAGGGAGTTGCAGTTGTACCAGGTCTTGCCTTTGGTACAGAAGGGTACTTTAGATTCTCATTTGCAACAGATTTAGCTTCTATTGAAGAAGGAATTTCACGAGTTGAAAAATTCGTAAAAGAGAACTACTAATTTTATGACGCTTCAACGTAAAGCTACCGTTGTCTCTTCAAGCGTAGCAGCAATTCTTACAATTATTAAACTGGTTGTAGGAATTGCTAGCGGTTCTGTTGCTGTACTTGCTTCTGCAGTGGATTCTGTTCTTGATATGTTTGTATCACTTTTTAACTATTTTGCTATTTCAAACTCTGAAAAACCAGCTGATCATACTTTTAACTACGGACGAGGAAAAATTGAAGCTTTAGCCTCAGTAATTGAAGGAACAATCATTGCAGTTTCAGGTCTTTTTCTACTCTATCAAGCAGTTAAAAAAGCTATTAATGGTGATGTTTCAAGCTATATTGGTGAATCCCTTACAATCATGGTTATTTCACTAATTATTACAGTAGGTTTAGTGATTTACTTAAACTATGTGGCTAAAAAAACAAACTCTATGGTTATTAAAGCGGATGCTTTACACTATAAAACAGATGTTTATACCAATGCTGCTGTTTTAATTTCACTGCTTTTAGTTAATTTTACAGGTTATGAAATTATTGATGTCCTTGTTGGTGGAGGAATATCTCTGTTTATTATCTACTCAGCCTATGAACTTATTCAAGA
>CAZIES010000010.1:6285-13994 GCA_964538295.1 uncultured Arcobacter sp.
ATTTGTCGTACAGGTTCACGGACAAAACTAGCTTCTAATATCTTGGCAAACCTTGGTTTTAAAGAGGTCTATAACGTACAGTATGGTTTTGCTCTAGATTGGACAAAAGTTAAGTTACCTGTGGCAAAATAAAAAAGCTTCATAAGTCCTATTTTACTTAACTTTTTGTAAAGTATAGTAAAGAAAATACCTTAATCTTTAAAGAAATTAAACTCAATAAAACTACTAACTTAGGGTTTTATCAAATTAAAGCGATTAAAACAAATCAAATTGATGAAAGTAGAGTTCTTTACTAAATGAAAATTAAAAATATAAACAAAATCCTTATCTATTCAAGTGCTAGTTTGATTATTTCACTACTGCTTAGTTTTATTTATATTTTCTTTCCTAAATTACCCGATTCACTTGATAATCGAACACGAGATTTTCTTTTTAATGTACGCGGTGAAATTCCACATACACAAAATATTGTTATTATTGATATTGATGAAAAATCCCTTCAATCAGTTGGGCAATGGCCATGGAGTCGAAACAAAATAGCAAAAATTTTAGAATCTTTAACGGCTGCACAAGCAGCTATTATTGCCTTTGATATTGTTTTTCCTGAAGTGGATAATAGTTCGCCTCATAAAGTCTTAAAAGAGCTTAATATTCACCAAGAGAATATTCCAAATTTTGATGAAACTTTTGCACAAACAGTGAGTCAAACACCCACAATTTTAGGTTATCAATTTGAACTAGAAAAAAATAAATATGTTAATAAAGAAGCTCCTTCTATCCCTGCCATTTTTATAGAAAAAAATAAAAGTACTAATATGGATTATCTTATAAAAGCAAAAGGAACGATACTTAATACACCAACTTTACAACAAAGTGCCTACTCAAGTGGCTTTTTTAACAATATTCCTGATGATTCAGGTATTATTCGAAATGTTCCTTTGGTTATCTCTTATAACGATACTATTTATCCCTCTTTAGCTCTTGAAACTATACGTATTATCACCCAATCAAAAAAAGTAACCCTTGAATATAACAATCAAGGTGTTCAAACTGTTAACTTAAAAAATATTACTATTCCCACAGATAGACATGGAAGATTAATGGTTAACTTTCGAGGAAAAGAGAAAAGTTTTCCTTATTACTCTGCGGTTGATATTTTAAATAATAATTTTGACAAAAAAGAGATTCAAGATAAAATTGTTCTTATTGGAACCTCTGCAGCAGGACTTTTAGATTTAAGAGCAACGCCTTTTGAAGCTATTTACCCGGGGGTTGAAGTTCATGCTAATGTTATTGACAATATTCTTCAAGGTGATTTTATCTATAAAACATCCTGGATTGATGGTGCCAATATTGTTATTATTTTTCTTTTATCATCACTTACTATTTTTCTTATTTCCATTACCCCATTTTGGGCAAATCCTCTAATATCCCTCTTTTTTATAATTGTAAGCTCTCTTTTTATCTATTGGCAACTCTTTTTTCAAGGTATTGTGTTAAATATCTTTTTCCCTCTTTCAACAATAGTTATTAGTGCCATAGCCGCTACACTTCTTGATTACTTCTATAACATTAAACATGAAGAGGCTGTAAAAAAGAAGTTTGCTTCCAAAGTTTCAAAAGAAGTCATGGATAATCTTTTACAAAATCTAGATGATAATAGTTTTCAAGCAATGGAAAAAGAGGTTACAGTTTTTTTTAGTGATATACGTGGATTTACTCAAATTTCAGAAAATATGAAAGATGCAAAAACTCTTATTAACTATTTAAATGAATATATGGAACCCATGAGTAATATTATCACAAAATATGAAGGAACTATTGATAAGTATATTGGAGATGCAATCATGGCATACTGGAATGCTCCAGGAGATGTTAAAAATCATGCTGATAAAGCAGTTCAAGCATCCTTAGAACAAATTAATTACTTACAAACATTAAATCAACACTTTAAGAGACAAAATCAACCACTAATTGATATAGGAATCGGACTTAATACAGGTGAAGCCATTGTAGGCGAAATGGGAAGTATTGGTCGAAGTGACTATACAACAATTGGTGACTCAATTAATCTAGGAGCACGACTTGAATCACTCTGTAAATATTACAATTCACGTCTTAATATCTCCAATTTTACAAAAAAACAACTCAAAGAACATTACACCTTTCGCTTTTTAGATTTAGTAACGGTAAAAGGAAAGGTTGAACCTATTGAAATTTGGCAAGTCATTAATAAAGGAGAAGCTAAGGGTGCATTAAAAGATGAACTTAAAACCTATCATCAAGCGATTAAACTTTATAAAGATAGTCATTTTAAAGAGGCACTTCAACTCTTTATAGCCTTAGAAGAGAATGAAGATAAAACGAATAAAGCTATCTATTTAATCTATATACAACGATGTAAGCATTACATAAAATATCCACCAAAAAACTTTAACGGAGTTTATGAACATACTGCTAAAGCTTAAAAGTTTTTCAAATAATTAATCTTAAATGTATGTTTACTATAAGGCGATGATTCGTGATTAGAATCTTGTTTAGTATAAGTTCCTCCCAAATTAACCACCGAACTTTGATCTATTTTTTTCTGGAAAGTCAAACCATAATCTTGTTTCTTATTCTCTTTTTTTGATAAGAAATTTACATCTTCATCTTTATATTTTGATACCTTATACCCTGCACTAGTCAGTAAAGAGTAATCTTTGTCAAAATTGTACGTATTGCCAATAGTCATCTCATAATAATAGTGACTTACATCAGTTCGTGTCTCTTTTTGTTCTATCTCTTTTCCTATATTTGCTCCAAAAGTAAATAGACCATACCCTTTAGTCGCATATTTCAAACTATTCTGCCAGCCTACTATATTTGCACTTTTTGTATCTTCAATATCATAGTTAACCTGTCCAAACTTTAAGCCTGTTGTTAAAAGAAACTTTGAACTCAGTATTTTTGTATAGCTTGGAGAAATATAAAAATTCTTTTGGTAACCTTTGTGTCCTAAATAGACCTTATCAAAAGTAAACGCAACATCAATTTTGTAATCTTTTCTCACAAATGTAGGCTTTGTTGATAAAGAGAGATAGTGTATATCTTTTTCTTTAAAATCATCATATTTTAAAGCCATAGCCGTTAAACTATTATCAAATACAAAACTATCATCAACTTTATATTTATGATTAAAAATAGAAGCAAGTTGATAAACTATTGTACTCTCTTTCTCACCACTATTACTCAATGTCACATTACTATTAAGTGTTGGATTATATATATCAAAATCACCTGCTTCAGGAGAATTATTAATATTAGAGTCATAAATCACTCCCAACAGTGTTGTTATATTAAAAAAGTGTTTTGTCTGCTTTGTTTTAATCAAATTTATATTAGCTAAAACTTTTTCTTTAACCTTGGAAGGTATTTTAACATCTTCTAAAGTCAGATTAAATTCTTTTAAAGCTTGAGAATAGAGTTCCATTTGTAAATAAGTTTGAGCAAGTTCTAATCGAACTCTAGTATTCAAGGGTTCTGCAATTAAAATTCTATCATAAGCACTAATAGCAAACTCATACTGTCCTGTTTCATAAGCACTTCGTCCTAAATAATAATTAACTAAAGTATTGCCCATATTATCAAAAAAGAGTTGATTAAAACGTTCATAAGATTCTAAATACATCTTTTGTTTATAAAGATTTAAAGCCTCTTTATAAGCAAGGGTATGAATAACATTCTGACTTTTACCTTCTATTTTCTCTTTATTTTTAGTTAATTTATTATTCTTTAAAGTTTCTAAATTAAATTGAGTTTGTATAGGTTTAATCATAGAACTTGATAGAAAAAAAGCACTTCTAACTCTTTTTTTAATATTACTTAAAACTTCTTTTTTATCATTATTTTTAACATTAACTACGTAGTAAATATATACTTCACCTCTTTTTTCTATATAAGTATCATAAATCTTACTATAATAAGCTAATGTATCTAAGCTATTTAAATCTCTAACCACAGCTATTTGAATAACTGATTTCTTGTTATCAATCTGCGAATAAGGTATGGAGTTAATCTTAGTCTGCATCAAAATTAAACTATCTTGTATGTGCGTATTTTGTTTAAAAGGAGTTGATTTTGATTGAAGATGCGAATAAGAGATAAAAAAAGCATGCTTTACTTTTTGTCGTACTGTTGATAACATAGAGCTTTTATCTTTTTTCTCAATATTTACAAGATAATAAATATATCTTCCATCTCTTTTCTCTAAATACGTTTCATTCTCTTTTTCAAAACTTTTAAGATAATCTAAACTCTTTACATATTTAACTACTGCTAATTGAATTATAGATTTATTACGATCAATAGAAACGTACTCTATTGGTTTTGCAAAAGAAAAAGAGATTAAAAATAAAATAAAAAACAGATAATTTTTCACTATTTTGTTGCCTTAAAAACACCACGTGCATTATTCGTACCATCAGTCACGTTAAAACTTCCACCAACACTTTTTGGTGTAGTAACACCATTGAGAGTAGTTTCTCCATAATATTTACCATCAAAACTTCCTGTTACAGGAGATGCCGTTGCTTCATGTAAAGAACCTGTAAAAGATGTATTTGAAATATCACCATGGTTTGATGTCATTTCTAAATCCCACGTTGTTGTTGCCGAGGTAAAATCCATCGTACCACTCATACTATTTGTACCTCCCCCTAAATTAAATGTCATATTAACAATATTATTAGCATCAACCTTAATTGCCTCTAATCCAGTTGTCGTTTCAACAGCACCCAAAACTTTTCCAGTAAACGTATAAGCAGTATTCGTAGCTGCTACATCCATAAGATTATCCATAACTGCTGTAGAAGTTTGAACTCCTGCTACCCATGTTGAAAGTGGTGATACAAATTTTTGATTATCACTAGTATCAGTATATTCTGCTGTCCAATATCCCCAAGAACTATCATCATCTAAAAAAACAGGGTTATCATTTGCATCAAAACCACCATCAGGTACAGCAATAAGTGTACCTGTTTTATCCGTCAAATTATACGTCGTTGTACCATCAAAATAGGTACTGCCCGTTGTAATACCTACAACACCAAATAAATCATCTGTAATATAATACGAAGAAAGATTCCCCACGGTACCCGATAAATTCATTTTTGGTTCATTAGTTTGTGTCTTATTAATCTCACCAGTTATTGTTCCACTACTTCTATCTACACTTAAGGAAAAATCTGAAGTACTATTTCGTGTTAGTATAGAACTATTTAAAGACTCATCATCAATAAAATAAGAGGTATACCCTGTTAAACTCATTGTTCCTGTTGATGTAGCCGTTAAACTTTTCTCGTAAAAAGAGGCTCCTAGAGCATCAATCGTTTTTGAGGTTGATTCTATTGCTTTTCCAAAAGAGCTATAAGTAGTTCCAGAAACATCTATCATTAAACCTTGAACATCCGTTCCTTTAAAAGATGTTGTTCCTGTAGTTTCATTAAAGTTGTCGTATTCAAACTGTCCTGCATTATATATGTATTCATTTTGATAAGCCTTTACATTTGTACCATCACCCGCAATAAAAGATTCAGCTCCCTTTTCATATATATTTGTATTTAAATGCGTTAAAGAACCAATAGCTGCATTATAATACTCATAAGCAGTATCTGATGAAATTTTTGTTTGTGATAATTTGCTTGTGCTATCTTTAGTAGCTTCCATAAACTTAAACTCTTTATAAACATAAATTTTAGAAGCGTCAATATTTGCACTTGGTGTTGATGTACCAGTGACAAACAACTCATTAAACTCTGTCGTTCCATTTACACTACCATCATGATAAGCAACAAAAAACTCCCCAGTATTATCTGCAACAACAGTATAGTTACCAGTAAATGTTGAACTATCATCAAGAGTGTAAGTAAATGCAACCGTTCCAACATCTACTGTACCTGTATAATTACCAACTCCAGGAGTATCAAAAGAAGATGCTTTTGTAATTGAACTATCAATATTAATTGTTGAAGCCGTTCCATCAGATTGTTTTTCACGAGATAAATCATCTTTAAATGAAAAGAGTGTTAACTCTCTATTAGAAGAAAATGTATCCTCCTTTTGAATGAAACTTTGTGAAGTACTTGCACTATCATAGTATGCTCCTAAAAAAGCCCCTGTTTGACTGTAAATAGTCGCTTTGGTATGTGTCGAGTTAGCTTCAGAAGTTCCAACTATTCCAGAATTATTACTCGAAGCAACAACAACATCAAAATTAGTATCATTGTATAAATCACTTCCAGATATATCAATTGACCATGAGCCATTTGTATTAACAGTAGATGAATACTTTGTACCGTTAATGGTAACACTCACTGAATCACCTTCGCTAATATCTCCACCTTTTGCTGTTCCTGTTATAGTTACAGTGGAGTTTGATTCAGTTGTTGTCATGACATCATCAGAAGTGATATTGTCAACGGTTACCGTACCTGATTTAAACGCCTCATCTTTATGAGCAGTATCTTCAACAGCTTTTACATTGTTTATAGGTGCACTGAAAGAAGTTTGATAAAAACTAGCTTTAACTTTTTGGGAAGGTACACTTGCTGTTACATTAGTACCTTGGGGTTTTTCACTAATTTGGGTCACTTTTATACGTGATGTCTTTATAGATTTGGAAAGAGATGTTTTACTATTTGTACTTTTTGAAGAAGCTTGATTACTGCTCTTTTTTGTTTCTACCTGATTATTGGAAGATTGTTGTTTTGTATTACTATTTTTTTCACTTTTTTTGTTAACACCTGACTTTTTACTCTTGTCATTTTTTTTCTTTAAGCTTTTAGCTTCTTCTTTACTTTTTTTATTTTCTTTATTATTTTGAGAGGGTTCTTGTTTATCTTTTTCTTGAACTTTCTTATCCTCTTTTTTCTCTTCAGGCTCTAAACTCTCTTCTAACTTTGCAATATCTTTATTCGTAATATTTTTAGCTGGAGTTGGCGCAGTATTTGGTTTAGTTTTTGTCATTTGTTTCGCGTCAACATTTATTAGTTTACCTGCTTCTTTAACAGCAAGCCCTCCCACTAAACAAACAATTTGATTTTGATCACCTAAAATAACTGTACCTCGAATTCCTATTGAGGCACTTTTTGTTCGTAGTTTAAACTTCTCTTTATTGATTTTTCCAATCTTACCTGTGATGGTTTTAAAAGCACCCTTGAAAAAATTAAAATCCGTTTTTGAATTTTTAGGTTGTTGGGTATCATATAAATACTCTGCAATATCCAAAGCAGAGTTTTTTCCAACAGTAATAATTGTATTATCTTTAAAAATAAGTTGAACTTTTGAATTTGATGCTGTACGAATAATATCTTTCTCTTCAAGCTCTAAACCAATAGTAACAATTAGATTTTGTGAGGTCCTTTGAATCGTCGCATCACCAGTAACGGCAGAGACTTTACCAATACTTGCAAAAAGAGAAGAAATAAAAAGTAATATAATAACTATTATTTTCAATTATGCATCCTTATGTAACAAGATTATATCATAAAGTAAATGATAAATAACGAATAAATAACAAAATAAAAAATAAGCTATATTCACCTCTTATTCCCTACACATTAAATTAACAAAAAGCTTCTATAATACAAATATAAAAAAGGTATACATTTTAAATTGTTTACCAAGTAAAAAAGAAAGGATATGCTATGAAAGAAAAACTTTTAAAAGCA
>CAZIES010000010.1:14094-27753 GCA_964538295.1 uncultured Arcobacter sp.
TCTATATTATTCTTCTTCTATATTATCTAATTCAACTTAATTAAAAAACATCTAAGAAGTTTAGACGAAATAAGGGGCTAAGTTACATTTCGTTACCATTGCCTAAATATTTACCTAGGGACTCACTATTTTATGGCACTTATCGATCTACAAAACATTTCAAAACAATACGATATAAAAGTTATTTTAAAAGATGTAAACTTCACACTCACCCAAGGTCAAAGAATCGCAGTTATTGGACAAAATGGGCAGGGAAAATCAACCTTGTTAAAAGTTATTACAGGAGAGACTGAACCCGATAATGGGGAAATATCTATTGATAAATCCATTAAAATAGAGATGCTTGCACAACAACCAAAATTTAAATCAAATCTAACTGTACGTGAAGCCATTGAAGACCAACTAACTGAACTAAAAGCAACAAAAAAAGAGTATGAAGCTATCACGGAGAAACTTTCAACTGATTATGAAAATAGTGAGCTTATTAACCGACAAAGTGAACTCGCAACTTATTTAGATTTTCATGATGCTTGGGATTTAGATAATATGATTGAAAGAGTCCTCAAAGAGTTTAGGCTAAAAGAGTATGAAACTAAAGATGTTAATCTCTTAAGTGGAGGAGAACAACGGCGAGTTAGTTTAGCAGGACTTTTACTTAAAAAACCTGATGTTTTACTTCTAGATGAGCCTACAAACCACCTTGATGTATATATGGTAGAGTTTTTAGAAACGTTATTAAAAAAGAACAATTTTACCCTTCTATTTATCTCGCACGATCGATATTTTATTGATAATCTTGCTACATCAGTTGTTGAAATTGAAGGGGGTAATCTCAAAAAATTTAATGGTGGGTACTCTTCGTATTTAGAACAAAAACAACAAATTTTAGAAAATATGCAAAAAGACCATCAAAATATGATACGGCTTTTTAAACGTGAAGCACACTGGATGCAACGTGGAGTTACAGCACGGCGTAAACGAAATGAACGACGAAAATCAGAATATTTAGAATTAAAACAAAAAATCAAATCAAATCCTGGACAAATTAAAAAAATGACACTGGATTTACAAAGAGAACAAAAATCATTTAACTCTGAAGATACCCGAACACAAAATAAAAAGAAAATGCTTTTTGAACTTGATGATATTTCTATTAGTTTAGGAGATAAACTACTCATTAAAAATTTTAGTACACGAATTTTACAAAAAGATACAATCGCAATTGTTGGTCCTAATGGAACAGGAAAATCAACCATGCTTAAAATCTTTATGGAAAAACTAAAAATTGATTCAGGAAAATTTAAAAAAGGCGAATTTAAAGTAGGATATTTTGACCAACAACGGGAAATGTTAAATGACAATTCCACAATCATGGATGTCTTTTGTCCCATGGGTGGAGATAGTGTAGAACTACAAGATGGACGAACACAACATGTTTATGGCTATCTTAAAAACTTTTTATTTCCCAAAGAGTATTTAAATAAAAAAATAGGAGTATTAAGTGGTGGAGAGAAAAACAGAATAGCATTAGCATTACTCTTTACACAAAAAATTGATTGTTTAGTTCTTGATGAGCCAACCAATGATTTAGATATTCCTACAATCAATATTTTAGAAGAGTATTTACAAAACTTTCAAGGTGCACTAATTTTCGTAAGTCACGACCGATACTTTGTGGATAAAATTGCCAAAAAACTTTTTGTCTTTAAAGGTTTTAATGGTGAAGTTATGGAAAGTTTCCAACCTTACACAGAGTATTTAGAAATTGATAAAGAATTAAGAGAATTAAGCCTTCTTGAAAAAGAAGCAGCCATTAAAACAAGTAGTGAAGAAAAAACAACTCAAAACATCAAAAAACAGCAATCAAAACTAAGTTATAAAGACCAACGAGAATATGATAATCTTCCAAAAGAGATTGAAAAACTTGAAGAAAAAATTGAAATAATCAACAAGTGCCTTGCAGACCCTGTTTGTTATGAACAAAAAGGTATTGTGGCTGTTTCGCAAGAACTTGAAGTAATAAAGTCCCTTTATGAAGAAAAAGTAGAACGTTACTTAGAGCTTGAAGAGCTTGTTGAGAGTTTCTCTTCCTAAGAGTATCATTTCAATTTTAATTTCCTTTTAGCTATAATTTTGTATTAAATAATTTTTTATACTAAGGAAACTACATGAGCTTAAAAGAGCAATTAAAAGCTGATTTAAAAGATGCAATGCGAGCAAAAGAACTCGTAAAAAGAGACTCTATTCGAGCAATTAATACAATGATTAAGCAAATTGAAGTCGATGAAAGAAAAGAATTAACCGACGAAGATATCTTAAAGCTTATCCAAAAAGGTATCAAACAACGAGTAGAAGCAGCAACACAATATAAAGAGGCCTCACGAGAAGATTTAGAAACAAAAGAATTAGAACAAGTTGAAATCTTCAAAGCATACTTACCTGCTCAATTAAGTGACGAAGAACTAGAATCTGGAATGCAAGAGATTATTACACAAGTAGGTGCATCCTCTATGAAAGATATGGGTAAAGTTATGGGAACTGCAACTAAAAAATTTGCAGGTATTGCAGACGGTAAACGTATTAATGAAATGGTAAAAAAACTATTAGGATAATTGCATCATGGATAAAATGAACATTGTTGTCAAAGAGACCCTAACCAACTTAAAACAAAAGAATATTCCAGCAGCACCCAATGCTTATCAAAAAGAGTTTTGTAAGATTGCAAAGAAATATGATTTAGCTATTGAAGAGTGCCTACAGTTTAAAAAACTAATTTCACAACTAAGTCGTGAAGAACAACACGAAATTAAAGAGAAACAAATTACTACTATGGATGATATGGTACCAATTTTACTTAATCGTGTTGCAACAAAAAATGTTAAAACTTTAGCAGGACTATTAAAAGACTCTATTACTCCATCAATTAATGTGACCATCGATGATAAATTAGCAAAATTTACAATCAAAATAGATAATTCTCCAGAACTTATTTTTGAAGAAGACATTCAAAAAGAGATGCAAAACTTTATCAATAAAAGATTTGAAGCAGATCGAAAAGTTGTTAAACAAAAAACAGCCGATATTGCAAGACTTGTAACATTAATGGGACAATACCTTAATGATGCTATTTCAAGTAGTAGTGAAGGGACAGCTAATGTAACCTCTATTAAAGATGAACTAACCTCCATTGAAATTGATGCACAAGGACTCCAAGAGTTAACAAGCCTACAAAGTAAATTAATTTCTGCAGCCGTTTCTATTGAGAGTGAAATGAATGAAGTAGGTAAAAAGTTAAGTACTGGAAAATCTCATGTAGAACAGTTAGAGAGTAAAATTAACTCCCTTGAAGAGCAACTTGACAGTGCAAAACAAGAGAGTAAAACTGACCACTTAACTGGGCTTTTAACCAGACGAGCCTATGACGAAGCAGCAGAAAAAATAGAAAAAGGTTTCTTTAGAAATAATGCGCACTATGCTTTAGTCTTCTTTGATATTGATCACTTCAAAAAAGTCAATGATACCTATGGTCATGAAGCAGGTGATATTATTCTTTCTACCTTTGCTAAAATTCTCAAAAGTCAAACAAGAGATGTAGATATTTTAGGACGATATGGAGGAGAAGAGTTTATTGCACTTATTCAATATGGTAACGTAGAAGATGTTCTTAATTATGTTCGTCGAATCAAACAGATTATTTCAGAAAATGACTTTCTTTATAAGAATGATAAAATTCACCTAACTTTCTCAGCTGGATTAACGCTTAGAGCTGATTATGGAAGTTATCAAAGTGCTATTCAAAAAGCCGATGTCCTTCTTTATGAAGCAAAAAATGGAGGAAGAGATCAAATTCGATTAGAGGATGGAACTATTATCTAGTTCTTTTTTCTACGCCTTTTACCATAAAAACTATAACACACAGGTTTTTAATGAACAGAAAAGAACTTTCTATTATTATTTATACCATTACGATTTTATTATCAGTAATGTATGCCACCCAACCTTTACAACCTTTATTATCAATAGAATTTAATATTAGTATCGTACAAGCCTCATTTTTCACTGCTGTGATTATGCTTTTTTTAGCAATTGCACCTATCATGTATGGCTATTTACTTGAGCATATTAATGCTAAACGTGTACTAACAATAGCTTCTGTTATTCTATTTCTGACTAATCTAATACTTAGTTTTTCAACCACTTATACCCTCTTTTTAGTAGCACGAATCATTGAAGCAGCTGTTATTCCTGCTATTTTAACAGCTTGCATGTCCATACTAGCAAGTGATAAAACAAATATCAAAAAAAATATGTCAATTTATGTTGCAGCAACTGTATTTGGTGGACTCATCGGTCGTGTAATGTCAGGATTTATTGCCACTGAGTTTGGTTGGAGAATGGTATTTTTATCCCTAAGTTTTGCCCTACTTCTTGGACTCTATTTTATTAAACAACTCTCTTTTGAAGGCGAGGCAAATATAAATAAACCAAAACTTTTGGATATTATAAATATTTTTAAAGATAGACGTTTTGCTATTATTTACTTTTTGATGTTTACAATCTTTTTTGTTTTTGCAGGTATTCTTAATGTTTTACCTTTTAGAATAAAAGAACAAATCCCTAATATTACTGAAACTCAAATTGGGCTACTATATTTAGGATATGGAGTAGGAATTATTGTCTCCTTATCTATTCATAAAATAGTTGCTATTTTCAAAAAAGAACTACGTGCTATTATTTTTGGTATTTTTGTTCTCATCGTCTCTATAGTTCTTTTTTTAAGTGAGACTCCCTTAGTTGTATTTAGTGTTGTTTTCTTGCTTTGTTTGGGTATGTTTATTGTCCATACCGTTTCAACACGTATTGCTAACTCTCTTCAAGAGTCTCAAAAATCCTTGACCTCAGGAATGTACCTCACCTTTTATTATTTAGGAGGTGCTGTTGGTTCTATTATTCCTTCAATGGTTTATGCTAACTATGGTTGGGATATGACAATTTTTATGTTTATCGTAGGACTTTTAATTATATTATGTGTAGTATTTTTTAATCGAAAACTCTTTAAAGCTTACAATTAGAGCGTTTTAAAAGGTTTTGTTTGTTAAAAATAGTGATTTAGAATAAAAAAGTACATCTTCATCAGCAATAAGAACTTCTTCTCGCATGCTTTCTTGCATATATCGTGGATTAATATCCAGTTTAAAAGCATCTTTATAGTTACTATTTTCCTGTTTATTCCCTGTTTGTACACGAAAATCATTACGATTGACATTAATAGAAGGGGAAGATAGATTATCTGATATTTGCATTGAGATACTCCTAATTTTTGTATTATATTCTATTTTTCATAAATGCTTCATTGATTATCTCAAAATTTTCATAAACTTAAACCCACCCTTTATATATTCATGATATTATTTTACTTTCAAATTTAAAGGATACCTATGAGACACTTTTTACTCCCTATTTTACTCCTTGGGTCATTAAGCCTTTTACAAGCGCAAGACCAAGAAGAGTTAGCTTTTTCACTTAATAAAAAAATAAAAGAGAATGCCTCTATTCAAGAGATTAAAAAAATTATCAAAAAAGGTGCTCCACTTAATGAAGGCTCAATCTTTCCACCACTTTATGTGGCTTCTGGTCACAACAATGTTCCAGCAGTTAAACTTTTGTTAGAACAAGGTGCCAAGGTTGATTACACTTCAAACTTTACAGGAACGGCATTAAATGTCGCAGCGCATAAAGGAAACATTGAAGTTATCAAACTTCTTTTAGCTGCAAAGGCAGACCCTTGTATTAAAAACTCTTTAAAAAATAACTCTTTTGATTTAGCACAAGCCTCAAAACATACTGAAGCGTACAAACTTATGGCAAGTTCACAACAAGGAAAAATCTGTTTAGAAAAAATCAAACGAGAAAAAGAGTTAGCCTTGTTAATCGAAAAAAAGAGTTCAAAAAGTTTTGAGCAAACATACAAAGAAGCTAAACAAAAAGCTAAAAAAGAGAATAAATATTTAGTTATCTATTTCTCAGCAAACTGGTGTCCTCCTTGTAAAATCATGAAAAAAGAGCTTTGGGAAAACAGTGAATACATGAAATTTTTCAACCAAAAAGCAGTACTTTTAACAGTCGATTTAACAAAATCACAAGAAAATGCAATTAGAGTTGGAAATGATTATAATGTAACAATAAAATCTATACCTACTCTTTTAGTTGTTGATAAGCAAAACAACATTATATTTGAAAAAAAAGGTTTAATCAAAGGACATAAACTTTTAAATAAGTTAAAGTAAGCTTTTTACATACAGATAGGTTTTAATAACCTATCTATATAAATCGTGTTATTGAAAAATATCTGCAGTTTGGTTTTTATACCAACCAACAGCATACTCAGCTTCTAACAATCGATACCCTTCATCAGCACCCATTGGACTAAGTCCACCAGCACCTGGAACTTTTTTGATTCCATCTTCATGTGCTTCGTAAACTGCTGCAACGGTAATACCATAATTAGGCGCAATTAAACTGTAACATGTATTAGCTAGTTTTGGTGGGTTAACTACTGGCTTTTTCTTTAACATTCTAGTAATTTGTAATGCTGCAATTTTCGCTTGAGAGTTTGCAGAGAAACCAGATTTAGGCATTTTAGTTGCAATAGCTGCATCTCCAATGACGTGTACATCTGGAACAAGTCTAGATTCGAATGTTTTTGTGTTAACTGGACACCAGTCACCTTGGGTTAATCCAGAATCAAATGCAATCTTACCTGCTTTTTGAGCTGGGATATAATTAAGAACATCTGCTTTAATTGTCTCATCTTCAGTTGTAAGTTCTAATTTCTTAGGATTGACAGAAAGAACTTCTCCACCAAACTCAGCTCCTCGCCAATCAATCATATCTCCATAAAGTTTTTCCCATCCCTCTTGGAAAAGACCCTGTTTAGAGAATTTATTTTTTTGATCTAAAATAATGATTTTAGAATTTGGTTTGTTATTCTTTAAGTAGTGTGCTACTAAAGAGATTCTTTCATATGGTCCAGGAGGACATCTAAATGGGTTTGGTGGAGCTACCATTACATAAGTACCACCATCTCTCATACCTTCTAATTGATCTCGTAAAAGTGTCGTTTGTGGTCCTGCATGATAAGCATGCGGTGCATACATTTCCGAACCTTTTTCATACCCTTTTTCATATTTGAAATCAATTCCAGGAGAAACGACTGCTCTATGGAAAGGAATAATATCTCCATTATCTAAAATAACAGTATGTGTTGCACCATCAATTTTTTCAGCTCGTGCATGAATTACTTTAACTTTGTATTTTTTCTTTAAAGTTTCGTAATTATGCTGGATATAACTGATGTCATTCATACCTGCAATAACCGTATTTCCAAATGGACATGTATGGAAAATTTCATTTGGCTCAATTAAAACCACTTCAACATCTGAATCAAATTTTCTAATGTATTTAGCTGCTGTTGCACCACCAAATCCACCACCAACGACGACAACTCTTTTTTTATCTGTTGGTAACTTTGATACATTCGTTAAACTACTACACGCCGCTAAAGAAAGAGCGAATGAACTTACTAAAACTTTATTAAAATTTCTTCTAGTCATCATAATTTACCCCTTATCTTTTTACTTTTGAGAAAAAGTATGAAACTTGTTCTAATTCAGCATCGGTGAAACCTTTTACATGCTTTTGCATCATTGTTCCTTTTCGTGCACCATTTTTATAAGCTAAAAGTATACTATACATAGTTCCCTTACCCATACCTGCGATTGCAGGTGTAACTGCTACTGACTTTCCATCTGTTCCATGACACGATGCACATGATAAAGACAACATTTTCCCTTGCAACTCATCGTAGTCTACAGCATAAGAAAAACTGCATAAACAAAATAAAGCTAACGCTATTCTTTTCATTGATCTTCTCCTTCAATCACTATCAATTTTAAATTCTTTTCCCTAAAACAGGACACTCTTTTAAGTTAAAGTTTGACTTGGACCTTAATCTTTAATCTTGACTAATCCATTAAAGATTCATAATAAAATGATACATACGAAGCGTAACATTTAAGTAGCATTTTAGTGACAGAAGTCATAAATTTCAAAATTTATGTCAAATTAGTGACACTTTTTAGATATAAGATTTTATAATCTATAAAAGTGTCACTAAATTTATTTGTTATTATTATAACTTGTATATGTTTTACTTATAGTAGTTGGTTTTTTATTGTATAAAGCCTTTAAGAAAAACAATTTTCTCTTTTTGTTTTCTGAATTGTCCAAAAAACATCAGAAATAGCTTTATCAATTTCAAGAGAATTTTCCAGCATACTTTGAACATTGCCATTCGCATTATCTTCAATAATTGATTGAACTCCTTGATGTACATTTGTATGTACTTCTTTTAAGTGATTCCAATTCTCTGTTTTTGTAAAGGCTTTTCCTTGTTGTTCTTGCTCAATAATCCATTTTCCTAAATTACACTCATTCTCTTTTTTTACTTGCCAAACTCTTTTTGAATCTAACTGTTGATAATTAGTATCTTTAAAGTTAATATGATCAAGTTTTAAACGATTAAGGGTGAACATCATATCAATATCGCACACTTGCTCTTTTGCATCTTTTACATAAGAAGTATGTTGTACCACATCCACTAGCTTTTTAGAAAGTTCTTCAATATGAGAACTTTGAGAGTTAATTTGAGTGGCTGCTGCAGCATTTCTCTGTGTTGTTTGATCCAATTCAGTAATTGCATCATTAATTTGTTCTATGGCTTGCTTTTGCTCTTCACTCGCATTACTTACCTCTTGTATAATCTCTCTTTGATTCTCAATCTTTTCATTTAAAACACTATATCCCTCAATCATATTCTGTGCAATATCTTTACCCTCATTGGCACGCTCTTTTGCTTTATGAACAATAGCCGTAATCTCTTTTGCAGCTTCTGCACTTCGACTTGCAAGATTTCTAACCTCTTGAGCAACAACGGCAAACCCTTTACCAGCTTCTCCTGCAGTTGCTGCTTCAACAGCTGCATTAAGTGATAAAATATTAGTTTGAAAAGCAATTTGATCAATAATTGAAGTTGCCTCTTCAATAGAACCTACTTCAATATTAATTTCATCCATTGATTTAAAGGTACTATTTGCTAAGGTCTCTCCTTGTGAAGCAGAATTACTCACTTCTTGAGAAAGATGTGCCATTTTAGATGTATTCTCACTTGTATTAATTATTGTACTTGTTACCTCTTCAAGTGCTGCTGCGGTCTCTTCTAATGAAGCAGCTTGCTCATTTGAAGCAGCAGATAAGGTATTGGATGCGTCTGATAACTCTATCATCTCATGATGTAACTCTTCAGATGTCATATCCAATAAAGCTAATAATTCAGAAATACTACTTCCAAGTGCACGAATTCCTAAAATTACCGATCCCATCTTTCCACTTAAATTGTTAGTATCAACTGCATACTCAAAGTTTGCATTTCCATACTCAATAAGTGTTTGGATTCCTCTATCTGCTAATGCAGCATTATTCGATAATGCGGTATTTAAACTTGATTTAATAGCATTAAGTTGTTGATTTTGACACTCCCCTTTAACCGTTATTCCATAAAAGCCACGTTCAAACTTTTTTAAAACCTCACTGATTTCATTAAGTAACTGGTCTTCACAACTCTTTTCACCCTCAAGCTCTTTAATACGCAATTTAAGTTGTGCAATCTCTTCATCCTTTGCTCGACTATTCCCCCAAAACATAATAATCCCCCCTAATATTAGTTATATTATTTTAACTTATGTAAGTATCTTACAATTATCATATGAAATAATCATGACATTTATATAATATTTTATTATAATATAAAGTTTATTATAACCTTACTGCTTATCAAACTTTAAAATAACACCATTTCATCTCTTAAGAAAAAATAAGCTACCATATTCATCCAACTAAAAAGGACATTGTATGAAACTGGGGAAATTTATACTTTTACTTACACTTGTATCAAGTACACTATTTGCAGATAATGGTCAACTTATTTTAAAAATGAAAGATATGCGTGATGCTATGCATCAAATTAGTGATGGTTTCTTTTTTAATAACAAAGCGGGGATTTTGAGAGGGATTGATGCCTTAGAGGAAGCAAACTCCATTTTTGAGTCTTATAGCAGTGTTAAAAAACATTTACGGGACAATGAGAAACATATGTCAGCAATTTCATATAATAATGCGTTAAAAATAAAATTGCATATAACACGTATGAAAAACCATGTTCATAAAAATGAATACAATAAAGCCTCAATGATGTACACAGAAATCATCAATGATTGTACGGCTTGTCACTCTATTGTTAGAGGGTGGTAACCCTCTAAAGTCTTAGTTAAGTAAGGATTTATCCTCACTATTTGCTAAATACTCATGTGCCATGTATGAGCTTCTTGCGTATGGAGTACTATGTACATACTCAAACCCCATATCTAATGCTGTTCTTTTGTATAAGGCAAACTGTTCAGGGGTAACAAACTCTTTTACTTTTTCATAGTCGCCTGATGGTGCTAAATATTGTCCGATACTTAAAAACTTACATCCAACATCAAGTAAGTCTTGAAATACTTGAACCATCTCTTCAAAGGTTTCACCAAGTCCTACCATTAAAGCACTTTTAGTTTTGATTTTATCACCACCAAGCTCTTTAAGTCGTTTAAGTACTTGAATACTTCTCTCATAGGAAGCATTTTTTCGAATATGGTATAACGAAGGCACGGTCTCAACATTATGTCCAATAATAACAGCACCACTATCAACCACTCTTTGTAAAGACTCCTCTTTTGCTTTGAAATCTGGAATTAAAATCTCTACTTGTGTTTTTGGTGATTTTTGTAAAATATCTTGAGTTACTCGATAAAACTGCTCTGCTCCACCATCTTTTAAATCATCTCGGGCTGGACTTGTAATCACTACAAATTTAAGTCCTAATTGAAGTACCGAAGTCGTTACTTTTTGAATCTCAGTTACGTCAACTTCAGTTGGCAGTCCAGTATGCACATTACAGTAAGAACATCGTCTTGTACAGATATTTCCTAGAATTAAAAAAGTGGCATTTTTATTTGAGTAACATTCACTGATATTGGGGCATTTTGCTTCTTGACAAATAGTATGTAATCCACCCACATCTTTAAGAAGGGTCTCCATCTCTATTTGTGCATTTGGTGTGATTTTTTTACGTAACCATTCTGGTTTTTTAAATTGTACCTTTGGTTTTACTGTGAATTGTTTTTGTTCCGGCATTGTCATTTTTCTAGTAGTCCTTTTAGTTTTTCATTCTCTTTTTCATTAAGTGTCGAGGGAACCAATGTAGCATCAAACGTCTCCTCAAAAGCATCTATTATTTTATCTATCGCCTGAGCATAGGTTAAATCTATGCCAACATCTTGCAAACTATTTCCTAACTCTTCTTTTTTTTCAACCGCTTTAATAGGGATAGAACCGTGTTGAAAAATCATATTCTTTGCCCATTTTTGAGCATTTCCACCTATTTTTAAACCATTAACAATAATATCATAAGCTTCAAAGCCTACTTGACAAAAGTTACTCTTACTTAAATCAATGGTTGGGATATCTTTTGCATAATTTGCATCAAGTCCCAATTTACGATAAAAAGCCAATAAAAAAGAGCATATCTTTTCATAGGTTTGTTTAACAGTTAACTCTTTTGAAAAGCTTGACGGCAAAATCAAACTATACGAAAGGTCATGTCCATGAAACAGAACACCACCACCTGTCATACGTTTTGCACAGTTTTGCTTATATTCCTTATAATCATCAGTGTAATCTTGTGTTTTTTGAGAAACACCAACGGTAAAAGAATGCTCCCATGTATAAAATCGTAAAATAGGAGTATCATCTTTATGGAATGTTGTTGCCAGAGCCTTGTCAATTGCCATATTCATTTTGGCACTTTGTTCAAAAGAGCAAATAAGTCGAAATTCATTCTTCATTTGCATTCTTTAAACTTTACTTAGTCTTCAAATTTTTAAAAGTGTTACCTTAAATTTGAATTATTTTTGGAAGATAAATTATAACCTTTATTGAAAATTAATACCATTACCAAAAATACTAATTTATTTTTTTAAGTAATTTAAAAGTTATGTGAGCAACAAGTGATAAAATGTACATTAATTTTACATATTGTTAAAAAAAGGTGAAATTATTTTGACATAAATTCATTTTTTATCTTATAAACTTAAAATAAACTAAGTTTACATATGTCCATTAAAGCTAATTCTTTAACCAGTTTAAGTTTAATTTATAGAAAATATCACTTATTCTTATGATTTTCTTTTACGAAATTTTCATAATAAGCAAATAAGTTGATTAGAGTATTATGTTAGTTCAATTTGTTAATCATTATTTAAGATTAATATATCTCATACATATCTCATGTTAAAGATATACAATATAAAAAGAAAATCATACATAAGGAGACTATATGTCGAACCCACATTTAGAAGATGTCGATCCATTTGAGACCAACGAATGGATTGAAGCTTTAGACGCAGTTATCGAAGAAGAAGGAAGTGATAGAGCACACTTTTTATTAGAGAAGCTAATTGATAAAGCAAGAAGAAACGGTGCATACTTACCTTACAAGGCAACAACAGCTTATTTAAACACAATTGCTGTTGATGAACAACCAGCAATGCCAGGAAACAGAGATTTAGAACGAAAAATCAAATCTATCATTAGATGGAATGCACAAACTATGGTACTAAGAGCTTCTAAGAAAAACTTAGAGCTTGGAGGACATATCTCATCTTTCCAATCATCGGCAACTTTATATGATGTAGCATTTAATCACTTCTTTAAAGCAAAAGACCACAAAAGTGGTGGAGACCTAGTATTTTTCCAAGGACACATTGCTCCTGGTATTTATGCAAGATCTTTTGTAGAAGGAAGAATCTCTGAAGAGCAAATGGATAACTTCAGACAAGAGGCATTTGATAATGGGTTATCTTCATACCCACACCCTAAACTTATGCCTGATTATTGGCAATTCCCAACAGTATCTATGGGTCTTGGACCAATTCAAGCAATTTACCAAGCAAGATTTTTAAAATACTTAACACATCGAGGTATCAAAGATTGTTCTGAACAAAAAGTTTACTGTTTCATGGGAGATGGTGAGTGTGATGAGCCAGAATCTTTAGGAGCTATTGGACTTGCAGGAAGAGAAGGTTTAGATAACCTTATCTTTGTTATTAACTGTAACTTACAACGACTTGACGGACCAGTTCGAGGAAATGGAAAAATCATTCAAGAGCTTGAAGGAAACTTTAGAGGTAATGGATGGGAAGTTACTAAAGTTATCTGGGGACGACAGTGGGATGCACTCATTGCAAAAGATAAAGATGGAAAACTTCTTGAACTTATGGAAGAGACGGTTGATGGTGAGTACCAAAACTTTAAACAAAAAGGTGGAGCGTACACACGAGAAAACTTCTTTAATAAACATCCAGAAACTGCAAAAATGGTAGAAAACATGAGTGATGATGATATCTGGAGACTAAACCGAGGTGGACATGACCCAGTTAAAGTTTATGCAGCATTCAAAAAAGCAAATGAGACAAAAGGTCGACCGACAGTAATCTTAGCTAA
>CAZIES010000010.1:27853-28990 GCA_964538295.1 uncultured Arcobacter sp.
TTTGGTATGGAAGGTATGTTTAGACAAGTAGGTATCTACTCTTCTGAAGGTCAAAAATATATCCCACAAGATAGAGATCAAGTGGCATATTACAAAGAGGACAAAAAAGGACAAGTATTACAAGAGGGTATTAATGAGTTAGGTGCTATGGGTTCATGGACAGCAGCTGCGACTTCTTATTCTGTTAATGATTGTCCAATGATTCCATTCTATGTATTCTACTCAATGTTTGGATTCCAAAGAACGGGTGATATGTGTTGGGCAGCTGGAGATCAAATGGCTAGAGGTTTCTTAGTTGGTGGAACATCTGGACGAACAACATTAAATGGTGAAGGACTACAACACGAAGATGGTCACTCTCACATTATTGCAAATACGATTCCAAACTGTGTAACTTACGATCCTACATATGGTTATGAAGTTGCAGTAGTTGTTCAAAATGGTATTGAAAGAATGTATGGTGAAAACCAAGAAGATGTATTCTACTACTTAACAACACTTAATGAAAACTATAAACAACCAGCAATGCCAGAAGATGCAGTTGAAGGTATTATTAAAGGTATCTACAAATTAGAAGAGAATGAAGCAAAAAGAAACTATAAAGTTAAACTTTTAGGTTCTGGTTCAATTTTAGAGCAAGTTAGAAGTGCCGCTAAAACATTAGCACTTGATTATGATGTTGCATCTGAAATTTACTCAGTAACTTCATACAACGAATTAACAAGAGAAGCACAAAATGTTGAAAGAAATAACTTATTAAATGTTGAAGCAGACGATGAAATTGCATACGTTGATCAAGTATTAGGTTCAGATGATGAGAATATCATTATTTCTGCAACTGACTACATGAAATCATACTCTGAGCAAATTTCACCATTTGTAAAAGGTTCTTTTAAAGCACTTGGTACTGATGGATTTGGACGAAGTGATAGTAGAGCAAACTTACGAAGTTTCTTCGAAGTTGATGCTGACTTTATCGTATTTACAACATTAGCACAATTAGCTAAACTTGGTAAAATTGATAAATCTGTTGTTCTTGAAGCGATGAAAAAACATAACATTGATGCAAATAAAATCAATCCATTACAAGCATAAGGAGTAAAGAATGAGTACATTAGTAGATATTTTTATTCCTGA
>CAZIES010000011.1:0-28205 GCA_964538295.1 uncultured Arcobacter sp.
CCGGGATTGCAAATCCTGTATGCGTTGGTTCGAGTCCGACTAGCTCCTCCACTTTTCATTTCCTTTATGTTTTATTGTTTCTTGAGATATAAAAATTTTATAATTTATCAATTTATTTTAAAATGATACTTTTACCTTAAATTTTTCTTTCTTTTAATATTTAGTTAAATAAATTATATTTTGAGCTTATTTCATAAAGCACCACACTTGCCAAAACTACCTATATACAGAGTTTTTTTATTCTTTATTTAAAAATAACTTTCTTTTAAAATAGCTGACAAAGAAAATGATACTTTTTATATAAAAAGAGAAGAAACTCCTAATAGAGCTGTTTTTATAGGAGGTTTGTTAAGAATACTATTGAGTTTTTTAACAAAACTTTGAATATAATGACAATTTAATGACTGAAAAATCTTCAAAGCAAGTTTATTAAATAATATTTTGTGTTATTTGTTGAAATTGACGAGCTAAATTTAAATGGTATCATTTACTAAGATAAGTATATATGTCTAGTGAAACCTAAATTAGGGGATTTAGAATAATACTGATGATATTAGTACTCTTTGAATACTATGTTTTACTACTATTTTAAGTGATTTAAGAAAAGTTATTAAATAAATATCTTTTTGAGATATATTAGGATAAAAAATTATGAGTTATAACATAGATTTACAAGAGATAGCAGAAGAGTTAGATTTTGATTTAGAAGATGTTGAGGATCTTATTGAGGTTTTTTTAGAGAGTTCTAAGGAGTCTTTAGAACAGTTAAAAACTGCTATAAAGAATAATGATAAAGCAGCAATGATTCTACCTTCTCATGCCATTAAAGGAAGTGCTGCAAATTTAACTTTGATGGAAATTTCAAGCTTAGCACAAGATATTGAACTTAGTGCAAAAGAAGATAAAGAGATTAGTTATAGTGAAAAATTTGAGTTACTAAGAAGTGCTATTTACAATCTTTAGTATGATTTATTAAGCAGGATATATCTATGGGAAATAGAGCATTAATTTTAATTGTTGATGATTTAGAAGAGAATAGACTAATGGTTAAAACCTCATTGAAAAATGAGAATTATGATTTCATAGAAGCATCTGATGGGCAAGAGGCAGTTCAACAAACTAAAGCACATGATCCTGATATTATTCTAATTGATGCTATTATGCCAAATATGGATGGTTTTGTAGCTACAAAAATTATTCGTAGTATTGAAAAATACGATCGTACGCCGATTTTAATGATTACAATTTTAAGTGACAGGCAAGATAGAGTAAAGGCGTTAGAGTATGGAGTAAATGACTTTATTTCAAAACCTTTTGATAAATTAGAGCTTATTGCACGTTGTCGTTCTTATGTTAATATTGCTAATATTAATAAAAAGTATATTTTAGGTTCACGTCATCCTATTACGAAATTACCAAACAAAGTCTCTTTAATTGAAGATGTTGAGGCTGCATTGAATCCTCGCTTAATGTTATTTCGAATTGAAAATTATGCTACTTTAGAGAAGTTTTTTACTAAAAAAATTGTTCATAAAATAGAGTATAAATTTATTCATAGTATTTCTGAATATCTTCCTACTCGTTGGAAAGAGAGTAGTCTTTATCATAAAAATGATGGTACTTTTGTCCTTTTATTAGATGATAAAGAAGATATTATGACAAGAATGTTTGCTTTAGAAGATTGTAATGACTTTTTTCAAAATATTAAAAAAAGTGTTATTCGTTTAGATGATGATCATGATTATGATGTACAAATTGTAATTAGTTATGCTTTTGATAGAAAGAATCTGTTTGAAAATGCAAAAGCAGGATTAAATTATGCTATTGAGAATAAGCGTTCAGTTGTTATTGCTGATGATATTTCACGAAAAGTTCACCTAGAAGCAAAACAGAATATTAATACTATTAAGATTATAAAAAGAGCCCTTGAAGAGGAGAATGTTATTTCTCATTATCAACCGCTTTTTAATAATAAAACGCAACAAATTGAAAAGTACGAGTCCTTGGTTCGTATTTTGCATGAGGGTGAACTAATTTTTCCTAACATATTCTTGGAAATCTCTAAAAATGGTCACTACTATAAACAAATCACAAAAGCTGTTTTAAAAAATAATTTAAAAATTTTAGAAAATAGTGATAGACATATTACGATTAATCTAAGTGCCCTTGATATTGAAGATGATGAAACAAGTGAATATTTGTTGGATTACTTTGAAAAAAACTTAGAGGTTGCTAAGCGTGTTACCTTTGAGGTTTTGGAGGATGAAAATGTTAATGCCTTTAGTACTATTATACGATTTATTGAAAAAGTAAAAGGCTATGGAGTTAGTATTGCCATTGATGATTTTGGAAGTGGCTATTCAAATTTTGAACGTGTAATTAACTTTCAGCCAGATATTATAAAAATTGATGGTTCGTTGATTAAAAACATACATATAAATTTAGTTAACCGTAATATTGTTGAAACCATCCAAGAGTTTGCTAATAAAATTGGCGTTAAAACGGTTGCTGAATATGTTGCTAATGAAGAGATATATAATATTGTTAATGAAATTGGTATTGATTACTCTCAAGGGTACTTTATTGATAAGCCAAAACCAATTGAATTATAGGGGAAAGCTAGATGCAAAATTACAATGCGGATTGTTCAAATAAACACTATAATATTTTGGTCATTGATGATAGTGTTGTGTTTAACCAAACTATTACGGATGCTTTAGTTGAACACAATCAAAATGTCACACAAGCTTATACTTTACAAGAAGCAAAAGAGATTATAGAGAATCAAGAGTTTGATTTTATATTTTTAGACCTTATTTTACCCGATGGTGAGGGCGATCAACTTCTTGATTCTATGAGCGATGAGTTGCGTTCTAAAGTGATTGTCTTAAGTGGTGATACGGATATGCAACGAAGAAGTTATATCTTTGAATCTGGTATTTTAGACTATTTTTCGAAAGCAAACCCTATTCATTTAGTGATTAAAGATATTAAAGAGTTGCTTTGTACCATCGAATTTAATGCGCAAATTAATATACTTATTGTTGATGATTCTACTTTTATGCGAAAAGTTTTAAAAAATATTCTTATTGCAAAACGTTTTAATATTTTTGAAGCAAAAAATGCCCAAGAGGGACTTGAGATTTTACAAGAGAAGCCTATACATCTTCTTTTATTAGATTATGAAATGCCAGGTATGAATGGTGCTGCGATGCTAGAAAAGATAAAAGAGGATGTAGTCTTTTTAGAGTTACCTGTTATTATGTTATCTGGAAGTGATGATAAAAATTTTGTTTCGAGGGTGTTAAAACATGGGGCAAGTGATGTAATCAAAAAACCTTTTGTAACAGAAGAACTTCTTTTAAAGTGTGATTTACAAGTCAAACAGTATATCAATGTACAAAATATGAAACAAAAAGAGGAAGCTTTACAAGTCGCACTTCAACAAACAAAAGAGACCGCTCAGCATAAAGCAATGTTTTTAGCCAATATGTCCCATGAGATACGAACACCATTAAATGCGATTATGGGGTTTGTGGATTTAATGCATGATGATGAAAAAGATGAAAAAAAGTTGAACTATTTAGAGACGATTCAAAAATCAGGTCATCATCTTTTAGAATTAATTAATGATATTTTGGATTTTTCAAAAATTGAGAATAATAAATTAGATATTAATAAAGAGGTTTTTTCTCTAGAAGAGTTGTATGATGTCGTTATTTCTTTGGTTACTCATTTGATGAAAGAAAAAAATATTACTTTTATAACAAAATATAATCCTAGTTTACCACAACATGTTGATTCTGATTTTTTACGTATTAAACAAGTTTTATTAAATCTTATCTCTAATGCAATTAAATTTACACCTCAAGAGGGTGAAGTGAGTTTTGAGATTGATTTAAGTGAGAATCAGCAATTTATTCAGTTTAGTGTTAAGGATACTGGAATTGGAATTGAAGCTTCAAAACATGAACAAATTTTTGATATGTTTACTCAAGCTGAAAATAGTACTACAAAAAACTATGGAGGAACAGGACTTGGACTAAGTATCTCTTCTAAATTAGTCTCCATGTTAGAGGGTGATATTTGGGTTGAGAGTGAGTTAGAAAAAGGAAGTAATTTTTACTTTACAATACCAATTGTTAGTTGTGATGAAAGTAAAGTGGTATATCACAGAGTAAAAAAAGAGAATAAACAAAATAAAGTCTCTATGCAGTTTAATCATCATGTTTTATTAGTTGAAGATAACAAAACAAATCAACAATTTATGGCGATATTACTTAAAAAACTTGGTTTGAGTTTTGATATTGCCGATGATGGACTGCAAGCTATTGATAGGTTTAATGCTAAGAAATATGATTTGATTCTTATGGATGAGAATATGCCTAATATGAGTGGGATTGAAGCGACAAAAGTGATACGAAAACTTCAAAAAGATAAAGCATTAAAATATACACCAATTATTGCATTAACAGCAAACGCCATTAAAGGAGACAGAGAACGTTTTATCAATGCAGGCATGAATGAATATCTCTCAAAACCTATTGATAAAGAGCGTTTTATTGAAGTTTTAAGTCTATTTTTATTACAAGATGAAGTGTATGAAGCAGTAGAAAAACCTGAAAAACATACCTCTTTACCAAGAGCATTCATTGAGCAATCCTGTGAGTTGTTTGAGGGGCTTGAAAAGGCTATTACACTACATGATTATGAACAGATGATTAAGTGCATTAATTTAATAAAGTTAATTTCACTAAAACATAAAATAAAAGATGTTTTTGCAATTTGCTTAAATATTGAACAAAGTGCTAAAGAGAGTGATTTAAAAAGTTGCGAGAATTATTTTAAAGTCTTTACAAGGATGTTAGGTGATTAAATATACCTTGATTTTTTTAATAAGTTCTTTTAGTTTCCTAGTAGCAGATGTCTCTTTTTCTCCAATTCCTATTGAACAAATTACGCAAAAGAAAAAATATGCTGTTGGTAAATGGCTCTATTTTGATACAAATTTATCAAAAGATAAAACGGTCTCTTGTGCAACCTGTCATGATTTTTCTTTAGGTGGTTCAGACAACTTAAAAACTTCCAAAGGGATTGAAGGCTTACAAGGAAAACTTAATGCCCCTACAATTTTTAATGCTAAATATAATATAGCACAAGATTGGATAGGCGAAGTTGGAACTATAAAAGAGCGTGCCAAATTGGCATTTTTAAATAAAATTGAGATGGCAGGAGATTTTACAAAGCTTATTGAATATATTACAAAACATCCTAAATTATCAAAAGCTTTTTTAGAAGTTTATTCCAAAATAAGTCAAGAGAGTATACTTGATGCTTTGAGTTACTATACAATGAATCTAACAACCCCTAATGCACGGTTTGATAAATATATTAATGGGGATGTTACTGCTTTGAGTAAAGAGGAGTTACAAGGGTATCGGCTTTTTAAAGAGTATGGGTGTGCTTCATGCCATAATGGTATTAATCTTGGTGGTAATATGTATCAAAAGTTTGGTATTTTTAATGAAGAGAATCTTTTGCGAGATGATAACCTTGGACGTTACCAATTGACTAGTCAAGAGTATGATAGGTATGTTTTTAAAGTTCCAAGTTTAAGAAATATTAGTCGAACAGCACCTTATTCTCATAATGGCTCAATTAAATCCCTACGCGATATGATTGCTATTATGGGAGAGTTTCAATTGGGTATTAAATTCTCAACCAGTGAAATTGAAAAAATAGAACGTTTTTTGAAAACATTAGATGGGGAAATCCCTTATGAATAGTCAAGTTATTAAAGTAGTTGTTGCTTTTTTAGTTATGGTTTTTTTAGTCGTTGCAACGCTGAATATCTCCTATGATAAGAGTGATGATGCTTTATTAAAATTTCATATTGAGGTATCAGAGAGTTTAACCCTTTCAAAAGATAGAACATTAGAATTAAATAATGCATATCGTTCAAACTATTTAAATTATGATAAGTTAACAAATTCAAACAGAAAATTACTTGATAATGTTCAAAAATTAACACTACATTATCCTAAAAACAGTCGAATAAAACAAATTAAGAATATAATTAACCAACAAGATGAAAAAATTGATTTAATAAAACGAACAAACTCAATTATTAATAACTCTCAACATTTTATAAAACACTTTAGAGCTAATGCTTTTATAAACATTGAATTTAGCTCAGAAAATGTTAAACAGTTTCGAAAACTAAGTCGTAAACTTGTTGATACTTCCAATGATATTAAAATGGCAAATAGTGGAGTACTTCACGATTATCGAAGTTATATAAAACAAATTAGTGCGCTTAATTTCTATGAAGTATCTATTCAAAAGGTTCAAAAAACTATTTTGTCTCATGCTACAGTGATGCTAGAAAATGCGTTGATTATGCAAAATAATTTAAATGAATTTAATGTCTTAGAAAAGAGTGTTAACTTTTATTATCTAGATTTAAAAAAAGAGATTCAATTTGAACATGAAAAGATTCAACAAAAGATCAAATATCTGCAAATTGTTCTTTTAATTTTATTGGTTATTTTGATTGCTTTAATTTTACGATTTATTCAAAATGAGAAACTGCATCGTTTTGAACAGAAAAAACTGCAAGATATGATTAGCAAGAATATTATTACCTCTACGACAGATTTAAAAGGCATTATTACCAGTGCTAGTGATGCTTTTTGTGAAATATCTGGTTTTTCACGCAAAGAGCTTATTGGCACAAATCATAATATATCACGGCATCCTGATATGCCAAAAAGTGCTTTCAAAGCGATGTGGGGAACCATTCAAGCTGGTAAAGTGTGGAGAGGTCGGGTTAAAAATATTAAAAAAGATGGTGGGTATTATTGGGTTGATGCAATTATTGAACCTATTTTTGACAAGCAAGGAAGAATTGAAGCCTATATGTCAATACGTGTTGATATATCTGATAAAGTAAAACTTGATGAGTTAACTAAAGCACAAGAACAGATGATAAAAAAGGCAGTTGAAAGTGCTGAAAAAGAGAAAGTAAAGGCACTTAATGCTGTTAAAGCAAAAGGTGATTTTTTAGCCAATATGTCCCATGAAATACGGACACCACTTAATGGTATTTTAGGTTTTGTTGATATTTTAAAAGAGAATATCAAAGCCAAAGAAAACCAAGAGTATTTAAAAATTATTGATAACTCAAGTCACCATTTATTAGGCATTATTAATGATATTTTAGATTATAGTAAGATTGAGAGTGGAAAACTTGATATTGAAAAAGTTAATTTTGATATTAAAGAGGAGTTTAGTAGTACGATTGACTTATTTAAAGCAAAAGCGAGTGAAAAACATATTTATTTAGATATTAGCTTTGATAAAGATTTGCCAAAAGTTATTATTGCAGACCCATTACGATTAAAACAGATTATCTCTAATTTACTCTCTAATGCAATTAAATTTACAAAAGATGAACACAGTATTTCCACAAGTATACGTTATAAAGATAATTTATTAATTATTAGTGTTAAAGATGGTGGTATAGGTATAGCAGCTTCTAAACTTGAACATATTTTTGAAGCGTTTTCTCAAGAGGATTCAACAACAACACGAAAATTTGGAGGAACGGGATTAGGTCTTTCTATTTGTAAAGAGTTAGTTACGTTGATGAGAGGAACAATTGAGGTAAAAAGTAAATTAGGTGTTGGAAGTGAGTTTACTTTTAGTGTGCCAGTTCAAATAGGTAAAGAGATTGCTAAAGAGAAAAAAGAGGTTAAAGAGATTAATTTTAAAGGAAAACGCTTATTACTGGTTGAAGATAATGAGTCAAATGTAATGTTTATGAAAGTCATACTTAAAAAGTTAGGTTTTACTTTTGATGTGGCATATGATGGTTATGAAGCCATAGAGGCGTTTAAAAAGAATGATAAATATGATTTTATTTTAATGGATGAAAACATGCCAAACATGGGTGGTATAGCATCAATGAAAGTAATAAAAGAGATTGAAAAAGATGAAAATTTAGAACCTACAATTATTATTGCATTAACGGCAAATGCTTTAAAAGGAGATCGAGAAAGATTCCTAAGTGCAGGAATGGATGAGTATTTAACAAAGCCGTTAAAACGAAGAAAGTTAGCTGAAACGCTTATTCAATTTATAAAATAAGAAAAAATCCTAAACCCTAAAGGGTTTGGATTAAAAGCTTTCCCACTCATCATCATTTGAAGTTTGAGCGGTAATCTCTCTCGTAGGCGTTGACGCTGTTGTTGTCTCTATTTTGTTTTGATTAGAGTTCGCTTTGATTACTTTTTTAGCAGGACGTTTGATATTTTGTAAAGGCATTTTTGCAATATCATCAGCATAGGTTGGGGTATCTATTTCTATAGCTTTAACATCATTTTTACCTATGAACTCTTTTTCATCGGCATCTTGTACAATTTTATCAGCAATTTTTCGTGTATTTTGAGCAATTTCTTTAGTTTGATTTGCTGCTGCTGCATTTTTTTGTGTTTGTTGGTCAAGTAGGGCAACAGCATCATTAATTTGTTCAATTCCTGCTTGTTGTTCTTTAGAAGCATTGGTAACATCATCAATTAAATTAATGGTTTGACTAATACTTGCATTTAGAGTTCCATACCCTTCTATCATACGATTGGCTATGGTTTTCCCTTCATTGGCTTTTGAAGTTGCTGTCTCTACAAGGTTTTTAATTTCATTAGCTGCTTCAGCACTTCTACTTGCAAGATTTCGTACTTCTGCTGCAACAACAGCAAATCCTTTTCCAGCTTCTCCTGCAGTTGCTGCTTCAACAGCAGCATTAAGTGAAAGAATATTGGTTTGGAAGGCAATTTGGTCAATTACAGTTATGGCTTCATTAATAGCAGTAACTTGTTCATTGATTTCATCCATAGCAGTGGTTGTTTCATTGGCAAGCTTTTGTCCATCTTGAACAGAAGTTGTTACCTCTTTTGCATGGGAAGACATTTGAACAACATTTTCTGTGTTATGAACAATACTTCCTGTCATCTGTTCAAGTGCAGCAGCAGTCTCTTCTAAAGAAGCAGCTGCTTCATTGGATGCAGTATTAAGGATTTCAACATTATTAAGTAAAATTTGAGCAGATTGGTCAATGGTTAAACCATTTTTCTTATTTTCAACAAGCATATGGGTAATCATATCACCTACATTTAAGATATTGGTTTCAACTTGAGCATGGGCATCTCTAATATTATTTGTAAAGTCTAGGTTTGAATAGGAGTTTAATACATCAGTGATTTTATTGACACTTCCTCCAATAGTAGAGTTAAGAACTTCAAGCATTTCATTAATAGCGTGACGTAACTCTTCAAGGTTTTTGCTTGATACCGGTTTATCAAGACGTTTAAAGAGGTACCCTTTTTTAATCTCATCAATAATATATTGAACCTCTTTCATAAAGGCCTTGTCCTCTTCTATAACATGTTGTACTTCTTTCATTCCTTCATCTACTCTGTTTGCCATAATTCCAACTGCGTCTCGTCGGGTCATTTTAAGAAGACTTGGCTCATCAATTTCACGTTTTAAGTATTTGAAAAAGTCATCAACCCCTTTTGATAGCCCTCTAACACCATCGACAATATTATTTGTAACAACTCTTCCAAGAAGTAAAGCAAGAATAAGAATAAGGGTACATATAACAATGTAAATTATCATCTGTATCTTTGATTGGCTTACTAGTTCATTGGATTGCTCAATTAAGTTATTTGCAATGGTATCATCGACTTTTTTTAGTAGATTGATTTTGGTAGTAATCATTTTAAACCAGTAGGCTGAATCTAAGCCAAAACCACCAATTGTTTGAGCATCAAAGGCAATTTGTCGCATTCGTTCTACTTCTTGGATATCTTTACCGCTTACTGTTTTTTGGTAGTACTCTTTAACGCTTGGGTCTGCTGTGGCTAAAAAGGATTTGATAAAAGCATTTTGTTCTGTTACTAAGCTTGCAAATTTACTTTTTGCTCCATTTGAAAATTTATCTGCTGCAAAAACATTTGCCATAATGGCACGTTCAATTCCTGCTCTTTCTTTACTCATTAAAAAATTATAAAAAGCATTAAGTGAAGATGAAGTGGTTGCATCTTTAGGAAGTTTAGCAATGGCAGAAATGGTGTCTAAAAATTGTGCGTTCATTGCTGTAAAAGTACCAATTGCTTTTTTAGCTTCAATACTTAAATTATCAATACTACCTCGTAGTGCGATGGTGTCTTTTAGCATAGACATTGATTTTTTGATGTTGAGTTGTATAAAGGTAGGGTACTCTTCAATTGCTAAATTGTTTAAGACTTTTTTTAGTTGAGCAACTTGATTATTAGTATTTTTTCTTTGATTTGGAAGTTTTTGAGTAAACTTTTTCCCTTTACTTCCTAAATATCCAGCGGTTGCCCCTCTCTCTTTTTGGGTTTCATGCAGAACATCTGAAAGAGCTTTTGCATAACCAACAAGGTTACTGATATAAATATCATTAATTTGAATATCATTACTAATAAAATCCTCAACTTTTTTGAGTTTGTTGATTTTTGAAGTGATGGTATCAAACCAATAGGCAGAATCAACACCAAATCCTCCAATAGTTGTTAATTCCATAGCAATTTTTCGCATTCTTGCTACTTCATCAACTTCCTTACCTTGGACAGTTTTTTTATAAAAATTAATCGTCTCTTTGTTGGCAAGTTCTTCAAAGGAGTAAAGATAGGCATTTTGTTCTGCAATTAAGGTATTAAATTTTGTTCGCATACCTGGTAAGAATTTATTGGCAGCAAAGGTAACGGCTCCAACTGCTCTTTCAATTCCTGCACGTTCTTTTGCTAGTAAGAAGTTACTGTATGAATTTAACTGTTGTGCCATTTTTGTATTTGGTGAAAAGCTAGCTGTGGTTCGTACAACTTTTAAAAAGCCTCCATTCATATTGGTATAGTAAGCTATGGCATCTTTTCCACTTATGGTTTGTGCAGTGATACTTGAACGTTTATTATCAAGCTGTTTAAGCTGACTCATCGCTTTTTCAAGTAACGTGTTAAAATGTTGCCCATAAGATGCTTTATCAAAATTATTTAAAAATGTTTGGTATTCTTCTTTTTTCTTATTAGTTAGCGCTCTTTGTGAAGGAAGTTGATCTTTAAACTTTACCCCTTTACTACCTAAGTAACCTGCTGTCATACCACGTTCTTTTTGAAGCTCATGTACTAAGGAGGTTATTTTGGTTGAAAGTTGCACAATGTTAGCAAGCTTATTATAATCAGAACTGGTTTGATATTTGTTGTAGCTTAACATTGAACCTAAAAAGAGTAAACCTAATATAGGCAAAAGTATCAGTAGTGTCAGTTTATTTTTTATGGTCAAGTTGTTCACGTATCCATCTCCTTAACTTCTATATATGAAAAAGCATTTAAAGTATATCATAAGAGTAGAGGGAATAATGTTGATTATTATCAATATTATTAAATTATATGTGTTAGTGATATTTTAATTACAAATAAGTTATTTTTTAACATATGATATGACGCTATACTATTTTACTCCCTAGTTTTATGACATGTGTAGGAGTTTTAAAAAAGTCAAAATCATTTATATTTTTTAATTTAAGAAAGTCATTAAAAGGGTAAGTTTTGATTATTAAGCTAATTTATATTTTTGTATTAAAATATGGAGGATTTTTTTATTAAAATTTTGCTATTTTAACAAACGTAAAATCATAATTTATAGAAGGTTTTTATATGTATAAAAATGAACAACAAATTTTAAAAATTATAAAATATACACCACCTTTATTTATCATATGTCTTGGAATTATTATTACAATTTTTTTATTTGTTAAAAATAAACAGACTTTTGAAGAGGAAAAAACACGACTGGTTAATGAGTACAATAGTGTTAATAAAGCACGTATAGAAGAGAAAATTAACCGTATTCATGAATATATTATTAATACACAGCAAAACTCAAAAGAAGATTTAAAAAAAGAATTAAAAGATGCTGTATTTAATGCCTACAGTATTGCTAAAACAGTTTATGATGAAAATAAGGATAAAACGGAAGAAGAAGTCATTAAAATGATTAAAGATGCTTTACGTAATATTCGGTTTAATGATGGACGAGGATATTTTTTTATCTACACAATGGACGGTACAAATGTTTTACATCCAATCTTGACCCATTTAGAGGGGAAAGATTTATCAAACTATCAAGATACAAAAGGAAAGTTTATATCGCAAGAGTTAAAAAAACGTTTGAGTTCATTAGATGAAACTTTTTTTACTTGGCATTGGACAAAACCAAATGCTGGGAAAAAAGAGTATGAAAAAATAGGATTTTTTAAAGTTTTTGAACCTTTTAATTGGTACATTGGTACGGGAGAGTATTTAGTTGATTATGAACAAAGAGTACAAAGTCGTGTGATTGATTTTATTGACAACTTAACGTATGGGAAAAATGGTTATGTTTTTGTTATTGATTATGCGGGGAATTTTTTAAGTCATATTCAACTGGAGTTGCAAGGTAAAAATGCTTTTACAATTAATAAGGTTAAAAACGAAGTTGAGCAAATTATAGAAGTAGCAAAAAAAGGGGAAGGGTTTTTATCTTATGTTCATTTTAAAAAGCCTGAAACGGGAATACCTACGCCTAAAATTAGTTTTATTAAAGGATTACAAAATTGGAATTGGGCAATTGGCGAAGGGTTTTATAAAGATGATACGGATTTAGCAGTAGCCATAAAAGAGGAAGAACTTAATAGAAGTTTTACGCAAAATGTTCAAAATATTTTAATTATTTGCCTGCTTGTAACAGGTGCGCTTATTGTTTTTTCCCTTTATGTTTCACGACGATTAGAACAAAAGTTCCAGAAATATCAAGATGAAATTGATAACAGATTAGATGAAAATATCAAACAACACAATATGCTTTCTCAACAATCAAAAATGGCAGCTATGGGAGAGATGATAGGAAATATTGCTCATCAATGGCGCCAACCTTTATCAACAATTACAGCAGCCTCAACGGGCTTAAAGTTTGAAAAGAAATATAATAAATTAACCGATGAAAACTTTTTTAAAACGGTTGATAAAATCACTGATTCTGCTCAATATCTTTCCCACACCATTGATGATTTTAGGAATTTTTTTAAAAGTGATAAAAATCGTAATAAGTTTTTAGTTGGTGAGGTGATTGATAAAACAATTGGTTTGCTTGAGACACAATTAAAAAGTAAAGAGATTATTGTGCTTCAAGATATTGATGATATTATGTTAATTAATTTAGAAAATGAGTTGATTCAAGTACTTCTTAATTTAGTTAATAATGCAAGAGATGAGTTAATTAAACTGCAAAATCAATCACGTATTATTTTAATTAAAGCCTATAAAGAGGATGGTTTTGTATGGATTACCGTGCAAGATAGTGCAGGAGGAATTCCAAAGCAGAATATGGAACGTATTTTTGAACCCTATTTTACAACCAAACATCAAAGTAGAGGTACAGGAATTGGACTTTATATGTCTTCACAAATTATTAATATTCATATGAGTGGTAATTTAACTGCGTATAATACTTCGTTTAGTTATGAAGGAAAAGAGTATTTTGGGGCAAAGTTTATGATTAAGTTGCCTTTAGAGTTTAATCAATGATATATTATAATAAAAGAAATTATGTAAAGATAGTCAATGTGGATTGTTAGAACTTTTGTTATTTTATTCCTTTTTTCTTCATTTGCTTTTGGAAGAACGCCTTTAATCCAAGCTATTATTGATGAGAACATTAATAATGTACTAAAAGCACTTCACACCAATAAAGATCTTAATGTACGTGATACAAAATATGGTTTTACCCCTTTATCTTTGGCAATTTTACAAGATAATGAAGAGATTATTAAGCTACTTATCAATGCAGGTGTTTATTTACGTGCTTATGAAACACCCGAAGCCTTTAAACTTTTAATTGATCATGAGATGATACAAAATGAAAAGGGTGAGAAACGGAAATACCCTGTTATTTTTTTAGCAGCATTAACGGGAAATACAACTGCAATTAAACAAATTTATAAAAAAAATAAAGCAGTTGTTTTTCAAAAAGATTATGATGGAAATACCATTCTTTCTTGGGCAGCATTTCAAGGAAAAGTTGATGTGGTTAAACTTCTTTTATCCTATGGATTTGACCCTTTACAAAAAAATTTTAAGGGTAAAAATGCGGTCAATTTTGCCAGTATGAATACCCATCATGAAATTATTAAACTTTTTGTTGTTGATATGATTAAAATGGGAACTAACAAAGAGAATTTAACAAAAGTATTTTTTGAAGAGATTGATAATAAAGACTATCACCTTTTGGAGTTTTTGCTAAAAAGTGGTATTAATGTAAATGCAAAATTTAAACGTTTTACTCCTTTTTTGAAAGCAGCAAAAAATGGTGATGTCTTAATGTTGAAGTTTTTAGTTAAACATGGGGCTAAAATTTATGATGTGGTACAAAATCGTAATATGCGTCAACGTTATTATAATTATGATGCTTTAAGTTTAGCGTTAAAATATGCGCAGAATGAAACGGTGATTTTTTTAATGGATAATTTTAATTTTGATATTAATAAAAGAGTTGATGGGAAAAACTATTTACAATTTGTGTTAGATAATAAGCAAAAAATAGCCCTTACAACTTTTGAAAAACTTTTACAACGGATTCGCTATGACATCAATGAAGTAGATAGTAATGGTAATACGCTTTTGCATAAAGCAGTTCTTGTAGGTGATATAAATTATGTAAAATTTTTAGCTTCTCATGAAAGTGTTAATCTAAAGTTAAAAAACAAGCAAGGGCTTACTGCAATGCAAGTAGCAGAGGCTACTTTTGTAACTCATGAGAAACGTTATAAAAGTGAGCCAAGTGATGAAAACTTACAAGAACTTAAAAAAAGTGAATTCGTACTAGAGAATCTTTATCTTTCTACTCTGACAAAAGAGTAACTTCACAATTTCTCCTAACGTATTTGTTAAGATGTTAATTAAAGTGATACTTTTTATCTATTTTCAATGAAGCATGATGATTAATAGATAACTTTGTGAAATTATAATATAATTCATTTTATTTTGAAAAGAGGGTCTATAATGCGATTAATAATTTCTCTAGTATTGGTACTATTAACATTTTCAGCGTGTGCAAATAAATCAAATGTGATGCAAGATGAACAAAAGGCAAATGTCAATGTTTCGATTACTGAAACACAGACAGGGGATGAATTTGATGATGAGTTTGCAGTTGCAGATGAAGAAATTATTGACCCACTAAGTGGTTATAACCGGGTAATGACCTCTTTTAATGATGGGTTTTATGTCTATGTATTAGACCCAGTTGCTAGAGGCTATGCTTATGTTGTACCAGAAATTGCACGAAAAGGAATCTCAAATGCTTTTGATAACTTGATGTTTCCTATTCGTTTTGTGAATAATATTTTACAACTTAAATTTGAAAATTCAATGGAGGAGTTAGGTCGTTTTGTGATTAACTCTACTTTTGGTGTGTTAGGGTTGATGGATGTGGCCCAGAGTGAATTTGGATTACAAGAGCACGATGAAGATTTTGGACAAACCTTAGGTCACTATGGTGTTGGTTCTGGTTTTCATGTGGTTCTGCCTTTTTTTGGACCTTCTAATGTCAGGGATATTGTAGGACTAAGTGTCGATAGTTTTGCTGATCCTACTTTTTCAACGCAAAATGATTGGAAAATACCAAATAATTTAGAAAAATCTATTGGATTAAAAGCACTTTATATGACCAATAAAACCTCTTTGCATTTAGGGGAGTATGAAAATATTAAAAAAGATGCATTGGATTTATACCCATTTTTAAGAGATGTGTATGAGCAAAAAAGAGATAAAGAGATTAAGGAATAAAATGAAGAAACTAGTCGTACTATTTATTTTAGGTTATTTATTTAGCACTTCTTTATGGGCAATTCAAGAGGATAAAATTGCTTTAGTTATGGAGAGTAAGATTGATAAGGTATTAACAATTTTACAAGATAAAACAAGTGAAAAACAGAGTAAAGTTAAAGAGATTTTTTCAATTATGGATGAGGTTTTCGATTATCAACTTATGTCACGTATCTCTTTAGGAAAAGTGTGGAAAAGTATCTCTGCTGAACAAAAAAGTTCTTTTGCCAAACGTTTTGAAAAAAAATTAAAAGACTCTTATATTGATAAGCTAGATTTATATACGGATGAAAAGATAAAAATTGTTGATGCTAAACAAGTGAAAAAGAATCGTATTAAACTTTTAACCAATGTTATTGGAAAAGATGAAGTTTATGAGATTAACTATAAATTCTATAAGGCAAAGAGTGGTGAGTGGTTTATTTATGATGTGGATATTATTGGGGTGAGTATTATTCAAACTTACCGTAAACAGTTTGCAAGTTTTTTGCAAACAAAATCGTTTGATGAGCTATTAAAAACCTTATAATAAATGATAAAAAACTTTTATACCCATATCATATTTAAGTATCCTTTGCAGGTACTTTTTGTCTTGTTAATGGGTATAGCTTTTTTGGGCTTTTATACAACAAAACTTGAGATTGATGCTTCTGCTGAGACCCTTCTTTTAGAGGATGATAAAGATTTAAAATTTACAAGGCAGATTAGTAAACGGTATGCAACTTCAGATTTCCTTGTTGTAACCTTTTCTCCTGCAACCTCATTATTGTCAGAACAGTCATTACAAACTATTGCTAAACTATCCAATGACTTAGAAGAACTTGAACAAGTTCAAAGTGTGACGTCAATTTTAAATGTACCTCTACTTCAATCTCCTATTCGTGAAATTAAAGAGTTAGTTGATGATATTAAGACTTTACAAAGTGAAGGTATTGATAAAACATTAGTTAAACAGGAGTTTTTAACATCACCCTTATATAAAAATAATTTGGTTAGCACCGATTTTAAAACAACAGCTATTGTTGTTAATTTAAAGCGTGACGAGAAATATTATGCTCTCGTTGAAAAGAGAAATTTTCTTCAAGCGAAAAAAAGAGAAAAGAGCGCTTCTGCAGAGGAACTTTTAGAACTTCAAGAGGTCAAAAAAAGTTTTAAAATTTATCGTGATGAGAACCGAGTTGTTTCCCATAATACTATTGAAAGTGTACGTACGATTATGAAAAAATATCAGCAACAAGCAACCTTGTTTTTAGGTGGGGTTACGATGATTGCAGATGATATTGTTGGTTTTGTTCGCAGTGATTTAGTCATTTATGGCTCTACACTTATTTTAATTTTAATTGCAATTTTATGGGTGATTTTTAGACAAATTCGTTGGGTTTTCTTACCTGTATTTATCTGTTTTTTATCAGTGATTTCAACTGCTGGGGCTTTAGGGTTTTTTGGTTGGGAAATTACAGTGATTTCTTCTAATTTTATTGCCATGCAGTTAATTATTACAATCTCTATTGTATTGCATTTGATTGTCCGTTATCGGGAATTAAGTGCTAAATATCGTCACGCTTCGCAAACAAAACTTGTATTAAATACAATGCTTTCTAAACTTAACCCTTCATTTTTTGCCATTATTACAACAATTGCAGGTTTTTCTTCGTTGGTTTTTTCTAATATTCAGCCAGTAATTAATCTTGGCTGGATGATGAGTGTGGGAATTGCCTTATCATTGATTATTGCTTTTATTGTTTTTCCTGTTATTTTAGTGAGATTAAGTGTGATTAAACCTGATGTAAAGTTTGAAAAGGAGATGGGCTTAACTTCATGGTGCGCTAATATTGTAGAGCATAAAAGTAAAGCAATTGTTATGGGAACGGTTGCGTTAGTTCTTGCTTCATTGATTGGCGCTTCTTTGTTAATTGTTGAAAACTCTTTTATTAACTATTTTAAAAAAGATACAGAGATTTATAAAGGAATGGAGGTTATCGATAGGCAATTAGGTGGTACAACGCCTTTAGATGTTATTTTGACCTTCAAGGAACAAGTTACGAAAGAGTCAACTATAGAAGAAGAGGCTGACGAGTTTGACTCTTTTGATGATGAGTTTGATAGTAGTGCTAATGATGCTCAGTATTGGTTTACCCCAGATAAAATGGGAAAAATTAAGAAGGTACATGACTATTTATTAACGCTTCCTGAAGTGGGGAATATTCAATCCTTTGCCACATTACTTAAGATAGGAAAACTTTTAAATAAAGATGAAGAGCTTGATAGCTTCAAATTAGCTCTTTTATATAATAAATTGCCCCAAGAGTATAAAAAAATAATACTCTCTCCTTATATCAATATTGAACATAATCAAGTACGTTTCTCTATGCGAATTGTAGACTCCAATGAAACACTACGCCGTGATGAATTAATAAAACGTATTGATAAAGATTTAAAACAGTTATTACCTGATGATACAATTAATATTTCAAATCTTATGGTACTTTATAACAATATGTTACAGTCACTTTTTGATTCTCAAATAAAAACCTTAGGTTTTGTTATAGCTATTTTATTTGTTATGTTTTTGATTCTATTTCGCTCTTTTGTTTTAGCTTTTATTGCAATTATTGCTAATATTGTACCTATTGGTATTGTTTTTGCTGTTATGGGATTTGGAAATATTCCTTTAGATATTATGACGATTACGATTGCTGCAATTTCTATAGGAATAGGTGTTGATGATACCATACACTATATTCATCGTTTTAAAGAGGAGTTTAAAAAAGATCATAATTATATTGGTGCAATGCGGCGTTCTCATGCTTCTATCGGGTATGCGATGACGTATACCTCTTTAGCTGTTATGGTTGGTTTTTCTATTTTAATACTTTCTAATTTGATACCAACAATCTATTTTGGGGTATTAACTGTTGTTGTTATGATAACGATTTTAGCTTCAGCATTACTGCTTCTTCCAAGATTATTAGTGGTCTTAAAACCTTTAAAAAAGAGTTAATTCTCAGGTAAGATAAGACGATAACCAACACCAGAGATATTTGTAATGGACTCTTTTCCTATTTTTTTACGTAGTTTATTAAGTAGATTTTTTAGCGCTGAATCTGTGGCTTCAAAAGCATCTTCCCAGATATTGTCTTTAACTTCATCGGTGTAAACAACACGCTCTTTGTGCTCTAAAAGAAACTCCAATAGAAGTATCTCTTTATGGGTCAAACTAATTGTTTCACAGTTTGCTGTACAGGTGAGTTCTTTTTTTTGTAGGTTGTATTTTGTTTTATTTAGAAAAAGTACCTCATATCGTCCTTGTTTAGTCAGTTCACTCGTGGCTTTTTCTAAAGCTTCTTGAAGCATTGTAAAATCAATGGGCTTAATAAGATAATCAACAAGTTTAAGTTTTGTTGCATCTAAAAGATATTCGGTTTCCATATGTGCTGTTAAAAGAATAATAGGAATAGTTTCATCAAAACTACGTATTTGTTTAACCAGCTCAATACCTGTAATCCCAGGTAAATTAATATCAGAGATAACAATATCAATACAGCTATTTTGTATGACTTCTAAAGCTTTTTCTGCTGTTGGACAGGCATGTACTTTTTTGGCAAAAAGTTTTAGTGTTCTGTCCATATTTTCTCGAATATTGTTTTCATCTTCGATATATAAAATAGTAAGGTTTTTTAATATCTCTTTATTTTTTGTTAACATTTTTCCCTCGTCACAATAATAAATAATAATAAAAAAATAATAAATTTATTATTAAAGGGTATCATTTTTAGCTTGTTTATCTAATATTAAGCAAGTAAATAATAATATTAGTACTTATTGTGGGGCGGACCAATAAATTTTAGACAACATTTGTGTTTTGGAGTTTTAAATGTTAAAAAAGAGTATCATTTTATCAAGTTTACTGTTATGTAGTTCGAGCCTTAGTGCATTAACTTTAAAAGAGAGTGTTCAATTAGCCTTGGATACCAACCCTGAAATTATGGCTGAACGAAGTAATCAAGAAGCTTATAAACGTTATGTAGATGACAAAGAGAGTGAATATTACCCTCGTGTTGATTTAAGTGCTTATTTAGAGCGTTCCCAAACTGATAGTGATAGTGATGATGGAACAAGTGAAGGAACACTAAATAAAGATGGGTACCGTGCCAATTTAAAACTTGAACAGATGCTTTATGATGGTGGATTAACCCCCGCAGAAGTAGATAAAGCAAAATATATTCGAGATGGAAATAAATATAAAACCAATCAAAATATTGAAACAGTAGTTTTAAACGTTGTTGATGCCTATGATGGTTTAGTTCAATACCGAGAATTACTACAGCTTACGAATGAAATGATTCAAACCAATGAAGACAATCTTGTAACGGCTAAAGAGAAAGAGGATATTAGTGGTGAAATCCTTGAAACCTATCAAGTAAGTTCAAAACTCAACCTTGTGACTGAACAGTTTTTAGAAGAGCAAACGTTAGCAAAAGAGCAAAGTAATGCTTTAATTCGATACATTGGAACAGATGAAATTGATGGTTATGTATGTCGACCAAAAATGGATCCAATGATTATTCCTGATACGTTACAAGAAGCGATTGAAATTGCAGTTAAACAAAACTTTGAGATTTTGGAACAAGTTGAAAAAATCAAAGAGCGACGAGAAAATATTGCTATTGCAGATGCTAACTTTTTGCCAAACTTAACCTTAGAGTTACAAGGAAGTTTTGATGATGATTTAAAACTACCAGAAAATGGAAGTCAAGAGGAGTTAATCGCACGATTAAACTTAAATTGGAATCTGTTTAACGGTGGAAAAGATAGAAACCAAAGTGAACAAGAGAAGCTTTTCTTAAAAGAGTCAAAAGAGGATTTAGAAGGGGTAACACGCAGAGTTGTTGCAACAACAAAAGATCTCTTTTTTGAATACCATAAAAATAGAGATAGAATCGAAGTACTTAAAAACTATGTAGTTGCAAATGAAAATATTGTAAAAGTCTATAAAGAAGAGTTTGATGCCGGAACACGAACCTTTGTTGATATTTTAAATGCAGAGACAGAATTGTATGAATCAAAGCAGAGTTTACGAAACAGAGAGTTTGCACTTTTAGATAACTACTACAACCTAATGTACACATTTTCAATTTTGAGTCGTTCAATTTTAGGAATGGCAGATCAAAACTGTAATGAACCTGCACCTGTTGCAGCACCTGCACCAGCACCACAAGTTGATGATGAATTAGCAGAGCTTGTTGATGATACAAAAGAGGAGAACTTATTACCAGAAGAGCCAATGGCAGATGTTCCTCAATTTTTACAACAAGATATGCAGTACACGTTAAATATGGCAACTTATATTAGTGATAAGGGAGCCGATGTTTTTGCGAGTGGATTACTTGATAGATCTGAAGGGTATGTGTACAAAATCTTCAATGACAATCAACTTTACAATAAAGTTATCTATAAACGATTTGATACAAGAGAACAAGCTCAAGCAGCATATGATGCACTTGACCCAGAAATAATCAGAGTACATCGACCATACATTGATATTTTAGAGAAGCATAGAAAGCTCTATATAAAGTATATTAGATATAATCAGTAAATAAAAATTGCTACTAAAAGGGCAACTGTTTGGCTGAAAATAATGTAAATGAAAATGCATCTAGTTTAAACACTCTAAAAGAGAGACGAACAGTTGACTCTTTATTGGAGTGTTTGCTTTTTCTAGCAAAATATTATGAGCGAGAGACTTCTCGAGAATCACTCACCTTTGGTCTTCCTATTCATAACACTTCTATGAACTATGATATGTTTTGTCAAGCATCAGAACGTATTGGCTTAAGTCAAAAGATTGTTAAAAGAAAACTTCGAAATATTACAAAATTAGCCCTTCCTATTGTTCTTTTTTTAGGCAATGATAGACACTGTGTTCTCTTAGCCTATAATCTTAAAACAGATACTGCTGATGTTATTATTCCCGGATTAAGTAAGGGTGTTACACGAATTTCACTTAAGAAACTTGAATCTGAATATACAGGTGAAAGTATTATTATTAAACCTGAGTATAACTTTAAAAATCGTGTTGATAGTGATATTTTAATTGAGAATCCGAAAGCTTGGTTTTGGGGTACAATGAAGCGAAATATGGGGCTTTATTGGCAAGTTGTTTTAGTCTCTATTTTTATTAACCTTTTTATTTTAGCAACGCCGATGTTTACCATGAATGTTTATGATAGGGTACTTCCCAATAATGCGCTAGAAACGCTTTGGGCATTTGCTATTGGTATTTTTATTGTTTTAACCTTTGATTTAATACTTAAAGTATTACGAACCTACTTTTTAGGAATTGCAAGTAAACGTGCTGATGTTATTATGTCCAATAAAATTTTCAATCAGCTTCTTAATATTAAAATTGATTCAAAACCTGCTTCTACAGGACAGTTTGTTGCACGATTACAATCATTTGAAAGTATTCGAGAGTTTTTTACTAGTGCTACAATTGCAACCTTAGTGGATTTACCTTTTATTATTCTTTTTATGGCGGTTATCTATTTTATTGGTGGACCTTTAGTTTATGTAACTGCAACGACGGTTATTATTGCTATTTTAATTGCACTCTATATGCAAAAGCCTTTAAAAAAGATTATTGAGGAATCTGTTAAAGAGGAGCAGATTAAGCAAACAACGTTAATTGAAACGGTTACGGGATTAGAAATTATTAAGAGTATCAGAGCTCAAAATCGTATGCGAACTCACTGGGATAAATCAATTGCAAAGACAGTAGAGTACTCTGAACGAGCGCATTTACTCTCCCAATCAATTAGCTATGTAACTGGATATCTTTCATCTTTTTCAAATATTGCTTTAGTAACTTTAGGTGTTTATTTAGCCAGTGAGGGTGAAGTTACAATGGGTGCAATTATTGCAGGTATGATTTTAAATGGTCGTGTTATTGCTCCTGTTGCACAAATTGTAAGCATGATTATTCGTTTTGATAGAACGATGCTTTCGATGCAAAATCTTGATGAAGTGATGCAAATGCCTGTAGAAAAAGAGAATAAATCTTATGTTTCACGTCCAAATTTACATGGTAATATTGAGTTAAAAGATGTAGAGTTCTCGTATCCAAATCAAAATTTTAAGGTTGTCAAAGGGATAAATCTTCATATTAAACAGGGCGAAAGAGTCGCAATTTTGGGAAAAATTGGTTCAGGAAAGTCAACGTTACTTAAACTTATTTTAAATCTTCATGAACCAACTTCAGGTTCTGTTTTAGTAGATGGGGTTGATACAAGGCAAATTGACCCTGTTGATTTACGACGTGCTATTGGTATGGTACCGCAAGAGCCATTTTTATTTATGGGTTCTATTAAAGACAATATTACCATTGGGGAGCAGTATGCTACTGATGAAGAGATTTTAAAAGTAGCTAATATTTCAGGGGTGAGTGATTTTATAGGAAAACATGAAGCAGGGTTTGATTTACAAGTAGGAGAACGTGGAGAGGGACTCTCTGGTGGTGAAAAACAGGCAGTGACCTTGGCAAGATCTCTGATTTCAAATCCAAATATTTTGATGCTTGATGAACCTACTAACTCAATGGATAAGCAATCAGAAAAGCTCTTTTTAAATCGTATTCAAACAGTCATTGGTAATAAAACATTGATTGTAGTGACGCATAAAACATCTCTCTTGCAACTTGTTGATAGAATTATTATTGTTGAAGATGGGCATATTGTTGCCGATGATGCAAAAGAGCAAGTCGTCAATCAACTTGTAGGTAAACGAAAATGAGTACAACAAAAGACGAAGATTTAAGATATGTTAGTACTATGTACGCTTATTCTAATGAGCGTGCAACAACTGTCTCTCTTTTTGTTTTTGCGATTATTTGTTGTATTGTAACAGCAGCTATTCTTTGGGCAGCTATTGCTGAAATTGATGAACTTGCACGTGGTAATGGAAAAATTATTCCTTCGGGTAAAATTCAAAGAATACAATCCCTTGATGGAGGGATATTATCTGAGATTTTAGTCAAAGAGGGAGAAACGGTTAAACGTGGTGATCCCTTACTTAAAGTAGATACTACGCGTTTTCAAGCCTCTTTAGAAGAGAGTTTGCAAGCTTATTTAGGTCTTCTTGCTATTCGAACACGTCTTCAAGCAGAAGTCAATATTAATATTGATAAACCTATACCAAAAATTATTTTTCCAAATCGTATTTTAGAAGATAAGTCCCGTTATGATTTAGTCGAGAATCAGTTTTTTATAAAACGGGTTAATGAATTAAAATCTTCTATTCGTGTTTTAAAAAACCAGTTGGGTCAAAAAAGACAAGAACTCAAAGAGGTAGAAAGTACCATTCGAAATCTTAAACGAAATTTAGAGTTTATTAAAGAACAGCGAAAAACAATACGAAGATTGGTAAAATCACGGGTAAAGTCCAACTATGACTTGCTTAATGCAGAAAAAGAGTATAACCAAACTAGAGGTGATTTAGAAACTGCTGAACTCTCTATTTCTCGTTCACGTTTAGCTATTAATGAAGCAGAAAATAGAATCAAAGAAAAAATTAATGCTTTTAAATCAGCATCAGCAGGTGAACTTAATAAAACAACAGGTGAAATTAATAAGTTAGAAGCAAAATTGATTTCTGATGTGGATAAAGTGGCAAAAACGGTCATCCGTTCTCCTGTTGATGGGATTATTAAGCAAATTAATCAAAATACAATTGGAGGAGTTATTCAATCAGGAACTGATATTATTGAGATTGTTCCAGTAAGTAATAACTTACTTGTGGAAGCAAAAATTGATCCTAAAGATATTGCTTTTATTAACCCAAGCCAAAAATCTATGGTAAAACTAACTGCCTATGATTTCTCTATTTATGGGGGACTTGAGGGGCAAATTATTGAAATATCAGCTGATAGTATTGTTGATAAGGATTCTAAAGAGGGAAAAAGTTATTACCGTGTAATTTTAAAAACAGAGCGAAATTATTTAGAGCGTAAGGGAAAGAAACTTCCTATTATTCCAGGTATGATTGCTAGTGTTGATATTGTTACTGGTAAGAAGACAATTCTAGATTTTATTTTAAAACCAATTTTAAAAGTTAAACAAGATGCGTTCCATGAACGATAAAATGTAAATGTTATGAAACAAACAAAAATTGATGACTTTTTAAACCTAGAAGAACATACTCAAAAACTTGAACTTATTAATGAGCAGTTAGAACGTCGTGTAGAAGAAGAAGTGCTTAAAAGTCGTCAAAAAGATAAGCTACTTTTTCAACAAAATAAAATGGCGAGTATGGGTGAAATGATTGCTAATATTGCCCACCAGTGGCGTCAACCTCTTATGGAACTCTCTTCTTTGTTTATTCCTGTAGAAGCGCAAATTAAACTTAATGGAAAGGTTTCTGAAGAAGAGGTTTTAGAAGCAATTTCAAAGCTTAATGAGATTACAAAATATATGTCAAGTACCATTGATGATTTTAGAAACTTTTTTGCAACGGATAAAGAGAAAGTGAAATTTAAAATCTCAGATCAAATTAATTTGTCAGTAAATATTATGGCATCTGCACTTAAAGCACATGAAATTCATTTGGATATTATTGTTAAAAAGAATCCTACGCTTATAGGGTTTAAAAATGAGTATGCACAAGTTTTAGTTAATATTATTAATAATGCAAAGGATGCTCTTATTCAGAGACAAATAAAAGAACCTAGGATTATTATCGTTATTGAAGAAGTTGATGAAGAAGTTATCGTAAGTATTGCAGATAATGCAGGTGGTATAACCACACAACCAATTACAAAAATATTTGAACCCTTTTTTACCTTTGAGAAACTCAATGGTACAGGACTTGGGCTTTTTATGTCAAAACTTATTATTGAAAATAATATGGATGGAAAGCTTGTTGTTGAAAACTTACAAAATGGTGCTGTCTTTAAAATTATTATCCCTAAAATAGAAGAAAAATAATTTAAATAACTAATATATTATTAAATTATACAAAACTTATACCTCCCTAACCTTGGACTTTGTCATCGAAAAGTCATTAGTTTCATTTTTTTAAGAATAATTTTTAAATGTTTGCTACCAAGAAACTTTTTGAAGACTTTATTTTGTTAATATTAAAGAAAATGTGTCAAATAAAGGATCTAAAATGTTACTATATGTCAGAAACGCAGATGGAAGTGTTCAAGAGATACAAGTTACCAAAGATATGGTCATTAATCCAGAACCAGGGCAACAGTTCTACTTTGATGATAATCATGGTGAATATTACTTTAACTTAGCAGATGGGGAAAGCTCAGTTAATCTTTTCATTCAAGTTAACGGAAAACCTGTTAATATTCTTTTCAAAGATATGGTGGATATGATAACTGCTAATAATCCTGAGGATGTTAATAATATTACTGCACTTGGTATTGCCAATGACTATGATGGTGCACAAGATATTAAAGCCGCTTTAGCAAATCCAGATTTTAATGGACAAGAGATTTTAGATGATTTACGAGCGACATTAGAACAGTCTGCGTTAGCAGATGGAGTAAATAATGGTGTGATTATTGATGATTTTGGTTCATTAACATCAGCACTTGATGCAGCAGCAGCTGGTGGAGCAGAAGGTGATGGTACAACAACACCAGGTCTTGATTCACCAATTGTTGAGTTCCAAGAGTTAAGAGCAAGAGAACGATTAGAACTCACTGATAATGATGTAGAGTTTTTAGAAACAGAAGGTGGAGCTCCGACGGGAGGAGATGGAACTACAGCAGATATTACTTTTAGTGTAGATTCAACGCCAACAATTTATGAAAATGGTACACAAGGTACAACGGTAGGTACTTTTACGATTACTAAAACAGGAACCATTGATGCAGGAGAAACAGCAACGATTCAACTTAATGTTGGTGGTACAGCAACAGAAAATGTAGATTATACTGCCGCAATTTTAGATTTATTTTCAGCTAAAGCTTCGATTACTCCTGGTGTAACATATGATCCAACGACACAAGAATTAACATTTACATCAGATTTTATTGGAGACACATTTAGTGTCTCTATTGATACCCTTAATGATACAATTGACGAACCAGATGAAACGGCTATTTTGACACTAAGTAACCCAAGTTCTGCAACAGGATTATCTGTTACAATTGATATAGACACAACAACGACAACAATTATTGATGATGACATTCCTGTAATTAATGTTTCTGGTATTGAATCAGAAGATATTATTGTTCCAGAAGGAACAAATGCAGTATTTAAAGTTGATATTGATAACGCAGCAACTGGTTCAAGTTTAACCTTAAGCCTTAATGATGGAACCGCATTAAACCCAGCAGATTATAATGCAACAATTTTTGAATATAGTACAGACAATGGTACAACCTGGACAGCTATTCCTGCAACAGGTTCTATTCCTGTAGGTTCAGGAGATTCAACACTACTTGTACGAACAGATACCGTTGATGATATAATTTTTGAGCCAGATGAAACTTTTCAGTTAAATGGTGTGCTAAATAGTGCAGGTGTTGACTACAGTGATTCAAGTACAGCTACGATTATTGATAATGAAGACCAACCAACAGTTTCAATCAATGATATAACAATTTATGAAGATCCAACTGCAGGTACAAATGCAGCACAATTTGAAGTAACATTAAGTCATCCATCCGCAACAGACACTACAGTAACATGGACATTAGATGCAACAATAGCAGCACAATTACCAGCAGACTTTACAGGACCAACAAGTGGTACTGTAACTATTCCAGCAGGGCAAACAAGTGCAGTGATTGATGCTACAGATTATATTGCAGTAAATGATACGTTATTTGAAGGAACTGAAACATTTGCCGTTAATTTAGGAGCGGTAACAGCAGGAAGTGCGACAATTATAGACAGTCAAGGTATTGGTACGATTATTGATGATGATGCAAAACCTCAATTAAGTATTGATGATGTGACTGTTAATGAAGATGCAGGAACAATGACGTTTACGGTAACTATTGATAAAGCTGCAACTGGAGATGTAACTTTTGATTATGCATCAGCAGATAATAGCCCAACTGCATCTGCACAAGCGGGATCTGATTATACAGCTACAAGTGGTACAAATGGACTAATTCCACAGGGACAATTAACAACAACAATTACAGTACCTATTACAAATGATTTAATTGAAGAACCAACAGAAACATTTTTGATGAATTTAACTAATATTAGTACAAATGTTGATGTAGCTGATGCTCAAGGT
>CAZIES010000012.1:0-23468 GCA_964538295.1 uncultured Arcobacter sp.
ACTAAGAGCTTTGTTCTATTTTAAAAATAGTTAAAACAGTATTTTACAATAAAAATAATTTTTTATTTATCTCTTGATAGCTTACTTTATCGTCATCGTGACGTTTAATAGAATAAAATACTTTTTTTATGGTTAAAAAAGCCTATAAAAATTGTTTAATTTTTATAGTAAATTTGTTTCATACCATTTTTTAGATATAATCGCGAATAAATAATTATTTAGGATAATAATGAATAAAGTAGAACTCTTATCACCTGCTGGAAATCTAGAGAAGTTAAAAATTGCTTTTTCTTATGGCGCTGATGCTGTGTATGGAGGAGTGAGCCATTTTAGTTTACGTATTAGAAGTGGAAAGGAGTTTACCTTTGAAACTTTTAAAGAGGGAATAGATTATGCACACTCTTTGGGTAAAAAAGTCTATGCGACAATTAATGGCTTTCCTTTTAATTCTCAAATTGAGTTATTAAAAAAACATATTGTAGATATGGCGGCACTTAAACCTGATGCACTTATTGTTGCAGCACCTGGTGTTGTGAAATTATGTCGTGAATTAGCCCCTGATATTCCTATACACCTTTCAACTCAAGCTAATGTAATGAATTACCTAGACGCACAAGTCTATTATGATATGGGAGTGCGTCGTATCATTGCTGCTCGTGAAATTTCATTAAGAGATGTGATTGAAATTAAGAAACACTTGCCTGATATGGAGATAGAAATTTTTGTACATGGTTCAATGTGTTTTGCTTATTCAGGACGATGTTTAGTAAGTGCAGTTCAAATGGGACGTGTTCCAAATCGTGGAAGTTGCGCTAATGATTGCCGTTTTGAGTACACGTTATATGCTGCCAATGAAGATCATAGTACACTTTTTAGACTAGAAGAAGAACCAGGAGTGGGAACTTATATTTTTAATGCAAAAGATATGAATTTAGCCTCTTCTGTGGATGAAATTCTCGCTTCTGGAGCTGTTGATTCAGTTAAAATTGAAGGACGAACAAAATCGCCTTATTATGCTGCGGTTACAGCACACGCATACCGTGAAGCGATTGATGATTATTATGCCAATAAATTTGATGCTTCAAAATATCAAGAAGAGTTAAATACCACCAAAAATAGAGGCTTTACAGATGCCTATTTAATTCATCGTCCTTTTGATAAAATGGATGCTCAAAACCATGACTATGCTCTGTCAAAAGGAAGTTATGAAGTGAGTGGTTTGGTAACTCAAGATGAACATCACTTTATGTGTAAATATAAAACTTACCCAAATGAAGAGACAGAAATTTTTGCTCCTTTAAATGTAACTATCGAAGAGATTGAAAATGAGATAGGTAAAATTTATAAAAAAGAGGATGGAAAATATTACATCTCTTTTAAGAAAATTTTGACTGAAACAGGAAAAGAGTTAGCTTCTGTCCATAGTGGTAATACAAATAAAATACAATTACCCGGAAAACTACCCTATTTGACGATGCTAAGAGTTGAAAATGATGAAGAGGAAATGTGCTGTAACTAATGGTTTTTTTTCGCGTTTCTGAAAATATTAATATTAAAACAACTGATGGCACGATTGTTAAATATTTAAAATTGCGTAATCCTGCGCAGTTAATACATAATTCTGTTTATGTGACAACTTACGATGAGTTAGAAAGACTCGATAAGGTTTTTAATCGCGTTGGTGATGAATATAAGACACAAGTTATTTTAGAAAAAAGATTTAGAACATTAAAGAGTTTTCCAAAAGAGTTAGGAGTATCTAATGCTTTTGAATATCGCAATATAAAAAGTTATGAAGCTCAATATTTAAAAGAGTATAATCCCCATGAAAAAAAACATCCTCGTTTTTATCTTAACGAGGAGTGGGTTGATATTCATAACCAACTACATGATTTTGATAAAACTGAAATTTCTTTAGCTATTATTGGAAATGTAGGGGAGCATATTGGGCAGATGGTGGCTAGTTTGACCGCACTTCATATGTTGCATAGGTTTTTATCTCATACTTATGAGAAAGTACGTTTAGATTTATATATAGAGGCTTCTGAAAATAAGTTTTATTCTCGAGATAAAATGATTCTTTCAACACAAAAGTATATTTCAAATGTTTATCCTCTCTCTTTATCCTTACAAAAATTGTGTGAATATGATTTTTATATTGATAATTCGTCAGTTAAATATAGTCGTTATTATGAAGAACTTCCTTATGTGGATGCATATTTATATAAGTTTGGCTTAGATTATAAAAAAATAGCCGACAAGAGTAAGTATAATGATTTATCAATTACAGATTTTAAAATAAAAAATGATTTACAAAAAAAGATAGAAGATTTAAAACAGCGTGGGGAAAAACTTTTGCTTTTTCATCCTTTTTCTGCAGAACCAAGCCGTTCTATGCCAAAAGAGGTTGCTCAAAAACTTTTAAAACAGCTTATTCAAAAAGTAGATGATTATGTAATAGTAACAGTTTTATCTCTTACTGATATTAAAGATGAACACTATGTCAATTTAACGTCATATTCAAAAACAGTTCAAGATTTTATCTATATTATTTCTAATATGAATAAAATTATCACCGTTGATACTTCAACTTATCATATTGCTGATGCTTTTTTTATTCCAACAGTAGTTTTCTTTAATGAAGAGATTAGTCAAAAAAGAATTGCTTATTATCAACAGACAAAAGCGATTAATATTGGGGATGAAAGTAAAAACTTTTCACGATTTAAATTTGATAATGAACCGTTAGTTTTATATAAATTTGATAGCTGGAAAAAGATAAAAATTTCAAAGGTTATGAAAGTATTAGAAACAATTTGATATAATGCGGATTTTACACAAAAATAAAAAGGACACTTAAATGAATTTTGTTTCTATCTTAATGGGAAGTAAATCAGACTATGAAATTATGAAGCACTGTGCTGATACATTTGAAAAGTTTAATGTAAAGTACGAAATTGTTATCTCTTCAGCTCACCGAAGCCCTGAGAGAACTAAAAACTACATCAAAGACTCAGAAGAGAAAGGTGCTGTTGCATTTATTGCCGCTGCTGGTATGGCTGCTCACTTAGCAGGTGCTGTTGCTGCATCAACAACTAAACCTGTTATTGGTGTACCAATGAAAGGTGGAGCAATGGATGGTATGGATGCAATGTTATCTACTGTTCAAATGCCTGCTGGTATGCCTGTTGGAACTGTTGCATTAGGTCGAAGTGGTGCGGTAAATGCAGCATACTTAGCAATGCAAATTTTAGCAATTTCAGATAAAGAATTAGCAGTTAAATTAACTGAAGATCGAATCGTTCAAGCAAAAAAAGTTGAAACTGATTCAAAAGAGATTGAAGTTATTCTTTAATGAAACCTGTTGCACTATTTACACTACCAAATTGTAAATGGTGCAGCGAAGCCAAAGCTTATTTTAAAAGCAAAAAAATCAAATACAACCTCATTGATGTTTCAAAGAACAAACAAGCCTTGAAAGATTGCCAAAAACATGGTTGCAAAGGTGCTCCTGTTGTACTTATAGGAAATAGATGGATTTGTGGGTTTGATAAAAATAAAATTAATAAAGAATTAGGAATTAAATAGATGGTTACCTTTAGTCAGTTATTATTAAAATTACAACAATTTTGGGCAGAACAAGGATGTAATATTGTACAACCTTATGATATTCCAGCTGGTGCTGGGACATTTCATCCTGCAACGCTTTTACGAAGTTTAGATTCAAAGCCTTGGTCTGTAGCATATGTTGCACCAAGTAGAAGACCAACTGATGGAAGATATGGTGAAAATCCAAATAGATTAGGATCATACTATCAATTTCAAACATTAATCAAACCAAGTCCGGATAATATCCAAGATTTATATTTACAGAGTTTAGAGTACTTAGGATTAGACCTTTCAAAACATGATATTCGATTTGTTGAAGATAATTGGGAATCACCAACGCTAGGAGCATGGGGATTAGGATGGGAAGTATGGCTTGATGGAATGGAAGTAACACAGTTTACTTATTTTCAACAAGTTGGAGGACTTCCATGTGATCCAGTTGCTGTTGAGATTACTTATGGGACAGAGCGATTAGCAATGTATCTACAAGGGGTTGATTCTGTATTTGATATTGTTTGGAATGAAAATGAGCACGGGGTAACAACTTACAAAGATATTCATAAAGAGAGTGAATTTCAATTTTCAAAATATAATTTTGAAGTTGCCAACACAAAGATGTTATTTGCTCATTTTGATGATGCTTTTAATGAGTGTAAGAAGTGTTTAGAAGCAGGGCTTCCATTGCCTGCTTATGATCAATGTATGATAGCTTCTCATGCTTTTAATACACTTGATGCGCGAAAAGCAATCTCAGTGACAGAACGTCAAAATTATATTTTAAAAGTTAGAGAGTTAGCCCAAGGGTGTGCAGTAATGTATAAAGAACAAGAACAAGAGCGACTTAAGCGTTTAGGATACTAATGAAAGTAGCAAATATATACAACTTCTTAAATGAGGTTTCTCCTTTTGATTACCAAGAAAAATGGGATAATTCTGGACTTCTTGTTGGAAGTATGGATGATGAGATTGAACGTGTATATATTAGTATTGATTTAGATAAGCAATTGCTTGAAAGTATGGAAGAGAATTCCTTAGTCATTACTCACCATCCATTAATTTTTTCACCATTAAGAACGGTGAATTATGACTCTTATGCAACAAAACTTTTAAAGATGTTGATTCAAAAAAATTGTGTGCTGATTTCAATGCATACTAATATTGATAAAACACATCTGAATCGTTATGTAGCAAAAGATATTTTAGGTTTAGATGTTATTGATAGCGAAGATTATGTTTGTTATGCCAATGTTGATTGTGATTTTGAATCATTTTCAAAAGATATAGCCAATAGATTAAATCTAGAATATGTTAAAACTGTAAAATGCAATGAAAAAGTAAAAAAAGTTGCTTTAGTTACTGGTGCTGGAATGTCAATGATTAGCGAAATTGATGCGGACTGTTTTCTAACAGGTGATATAAAATATCATGATGCTATGGAAGCAAAGGCAAGAGGAATTTCATTAATTGATGTACGACATTATGAAAGTGAACAACATTTTAGTCCTTTAGTTTTGGGACTTGTAGAAGAATATTTGAAAAAAAATGAATTAAAAGCTATAATATCAGCTTCGAAAAATCCATTTGAGTATAATAGTCTGTAAGGAGAACCGGTTGAATAAATATTTAGAAGATTTAGTTAAACTATCTAAATTTGATAGTCAAATTAGTGCATTTGAGCCACAAATAGAGAATGAAAAAGCAAAGCTTGCTACATTTATTGAAATAGCAGAAGAGATTAAAAACTCTATTAACAGTACATATGCAGAAATTGATGATGTTAAATCTAAACGAACAAAAAACAATATCCATTTAGCGGAATTAAAAACTAAATTAGAAGATATTGCAAAAAAGAACTCTCAAGTTCAAACTGAAAAAGAGTTAAAAGCATTACAACTTGAAGAAGAGATTGCTAAAGAGCAAATCTCATTTGCAAATGAAGAGATTGAAAGATTAGATGCAATTTCTGAAACAAAAGAAGAAGAGCTTAAAGAGCTTCAAGAAAAATTAACAGCTGAAGAGAATGAAATTAAAGATTTACAAGTTGCTGTTGATAATGCAATTGAAGATATTAATAAAAATAGAAATGTTGTTTATCAAAGTCGAAGTGAACTTTTAGAAAAATTTGATAACAAGATTTTAACATTTTATGAAAAAATTAGAAGATGGGCAAAAGACTCTGCTGTTGTTCCTGTAAAAAAACAAGCGTGTTATGGTTGTTTTATGAAAATTAGTGACCAAACATTTGCAGAAGTTATTAAATCAGAAGAGATTATTAACTGTCCACACTGTGGAAGAATTCTTTACAAAGAAGAAGAGACACAAGAAGAGGCTTAATATTGAGCCTCTTTTCTTTTTTTTATAACCTTTTAGCACTTATTTTATATGTGCTATTCCTTCCATTTATACTCTATAAATCACGTACTACTAAATATCAGGAGGCTTTGCCTGCACGGTTTTTTTTAAAAAATAATGCTCCTTTTGATAAAGAAGGGGTGTGGTTTCATTGTTGTTCTTTTGGTGAAACACGGGCAATTAAGCCGCTCGTAGATGCCGTTGATGATGAAGTAAATATTACAATTACAACAAATACAGGCTTTGAAGAGGCAAAAAAATTAACAAAGAATGTGCGGTATTTACCCTATGAACTTTTTTTGCCATTTTGGGTAAATCGACAAAAACTACTTGTTGTCATGGAAGCTGAGCTTTGGTACATGCTTTTTTTAAGTGCAAAAGCAAAAGGTGCAAAAACGCTGCTTATAAATGCTCGTATTTCAGATAGGTCTTATGCTTCATATAAGCGTTTTTCTTGGGTTTATTCGCGTATTTTTAAACATATAGATAAAGTGTTTGCACAAAGTGATATTGATAAGAAACGATTAGAGGAATTAGGTGCAAAAAATGTTCAAGTGGTAGGAAATATTAAACTTTCACAACTTCCTGTTGTTACAAAAGAGTACACTAAACCAGATGGGTTTATTGTAACTGCAGGAAGTACCCATGAAAATGAAGAAGAACTTATTTTAGAAAGCTTTAATGAAGAAGTTGAAAAACTTATTATTGTGCCTAGACATCCAGAGCGTTTTGAAAAGGTTAATCAATTGTTAGAAAATTTTGCAAAAGAGAAGTCGTTGACTTATCATCGATTTTCGCAAAAAGAAAACTTTGACAGTCAAGTGGTACTTGTGGATAAAATGGGAGAACTCAATAACATTTATGCTATTAGTGATGCCGTTATTTTAGGCGGTGCTTTTGAAAAAATAGGGGGACACAACCCTGTTGAACCAGCTTTTTTTAACTGTGCACTGATTTCAGGAAAACACTATTTTAATCAAAAACCACTTTTTGAGTGTATTAATGATTATACAATTGTAGAAAATGATAATTTAAAAGATATAATGAAAACAATAAAAACGATGAAGAAATCTTCATTAAAAGAGATTGGAGACTTATCTCCAATAATAAAGGAAATAAATGGAATATGATAAAGCGTATAAGCTTTTAGCCAAACAAGAGAATATTTCTAATAGTAAAGCAAAAGAGTTAATTGATAAGGGATTAGTACGTGTTGGTGGACGAAAAGTTACCATTGCACGAGGTGAAATTAAAGTAAATACAAAATTTAATGTTAAAGATGTTGAACCAATACGTATGATTTTTCAAGATGATGATATTGTAGCAATTGATAAACCAGCATTTTTAACAGCTGATGAAATCTCAAAAAAGTTTCCTGATTACTTTTTACTTAATCGTTTAGATAAAGAGACAAGTGGTGTGATGTTATTTGCTAAAAATGAAGCTTTTCAATCAAAAGCAATTAGGGAATTCAAAAATAACAGAGTCTATAAAGAGTATGTGGCAGTAGTTGAGGGTAAAGTAATTGATGAAGTTGAGATTGATAAGCCTATTTTAACCACACGTGATCGAAAAGGAAGTGCTCGATCAAAAGTAGATACAAAAAAAGGTAAACCAGCTAAATCAACTGTTTATCCAATGTTTGTAGAGGGTAATAAATCAAAAGTCAAAGTTGTTATTGATACAGGTAGAACCCACCAAATTAGAGTACATTTAAACTCAATTGGTTTTCCAATAATTGGAGATGCAACTTATGGGAAGCCTTCTTCAAATGTAACAAGAGTACTGTTACACTCAAAACGAACAAAAATTTTTGATTATGACTTTGAATCAAAAGAACCAAAAGAGTTCAGAGTATTTGGACTTAACTAAACTTTAAGTTAAAAGAAAAAGAACAAGATAATAAAAAACCCATAAATTGGGCATTTTATTATCTTTAAAAACTTTTAAAATATTAAATTAAACTTAATTCTGACACTGTTTAAACTTAAATAAAGAATGATTTATGTACTATTGCGAACTTTATAAAATATGGAGAGTGAAGTTTGTTTGATGTATTAACCGGTTCGATAAAAAATGCCGTCAATAAAATTAGATTTAAAGATGATGCTGCATCACTTAAAAAAGCAACAACTGAATTAAAAAAATCACTGTTAAAAGCTGATGTTCATCATAAAACAACAAAAGAGCTTGTAACTGCAGTTGAACTTAGAACAAAAGAGTTAGGTATTGGGCAAGAGTCTTTTTTAAAGGCTTTACAAGAGACTTTAACAAACATCTTAACAACGAATGGAAACCAAGGTTTTGTATTTTCAAACACTCCTCCAACAACAATTTTAATGACAGGACTTCAAGGTTCTGGTAAAACAACAACAACAGGTAAGTTGGCAAACTATCTAAAATTAAGAAAAAAGAAAGTGCTTATTGCAGCTGCCGATTTACAACGACTAGCAGCGGTTGAACAACTTAAACAAATTTGTGAGCAAATTGAAGTAGATTTATATTTTGATGATAATGAAAAAGATCCAGTAAAGATTGTAAAAGCAGCTAAACAAAAAGCTCAAAAAGAGCTTTATGACGTACTTTTAGTGGATACAGCTGGTCGATTGGCAATTGATGAAGAGTTAATGCAACAATTAGCAGATGTTAAAAAAGCGGTCAATCCAGATGAAATTTTTTATGTTGCTGACTCATTAACAGGTCATGATGCAACACGTACAGCAAGCTCATTTAAAGAACAAATTGGTATTGATGGGGTTTTACTCTCAAAATATGATGGTGATACTAAAGGTGGAGTTGCTATTTCAATTGCACACCAAGTAGGTGTTCCATTACGATTTATTGGACTTGGTGAAAAAATGCCAGATCTTGAAGTATTTATTCCTGATAGAATTGTATCAAGACTTATGGGTGCTGGGGATATTGAAGGACTTGCTGAAAAAACTGCAGCAGTTATTGATGAAAAAACTGCAAAAAATGTTGCAAAAAAGATTAAAAAAGGTGAGTTTAACTTTAATGATTTTTTAGATCAACTCTCTATGATGAGTAAATTAGGAAGTATGAAATCAATTTTAGGAATGATTCCAGGTCTTAATCAAATGGCTGGACAAATCAAAGATATGGATTTTGAAAATTCAGATGAGATTAAACGAATTAAAGCAATGATTGGTTCAATGACAGTAAAAGAGCGAGAAACACCTAGTTTAATTAATCCTAGCAGAAAGAAAAGAATTGCAAAAGGTTCAGGTCTTTCTGAAGTTCAAGTGAATAAAATCTTGAAACAGTTCAAAAATGCATCAAAAATGGCAAAAAAACTCTCCTCTAAAGGTGGCATGAAAGGGATACAAAATATGATGTCTCAAATGCAAGGTGGTGGAATGCCAGGTGGTATGGGTGGAATGCCTAAGTTGCCTCGATAATTCAATATTTTATAGTGTTGAGTTGTAAACTTTTCTTTTAGAATAAGTTTAGACCTCAATACTATCAAAAACAAATAATAAAAGGAAAGAAATATGACAGTAATTAGATTAACAAGAATGGGACGAAACAAGAAACCATTTTACAGAATCGTTGTAACAGACTCAAGAAAAAGAAGAGATTCAGGTTGGATTGAATCAATTGGATACTATAACCCAGTATCTGAACCAAAAGTACTAAAACTTGATGAAGAGCGATACAACTACTGGTTAGGTGTTGGTGCTAAACCATCTGAAAAAGTTAAAAAATTAGCTTCTTCTAACTAATTAAACGATTTACCATGATTACAGATTTCATAGAGAGTTATGCAAAATTAATTGTAAGTTATCCAGATGATGTTGCTGTATCAAAAGAGTCAATTGATGAGACTTTTGCTGAGATTACTATCAAAGCAAATAGTGAAGATATTGGTAAGCTTATTGGAAAAAACGGTAATATGATTAATGCGTTAAAAACGATGGCAAATGGTTGTAAAGCAAAAGATGGTGTATCATACAAGATACAGGTTTTAGCAAACTAAAGTCTTTTTATGAATAATGTATATGTAGCAAAGCTTGGGAAAACTGTTGGACTTAAGGGACATGTTAAACTCTTTATTGAGTCTGACTTCCCCCAGCAGTTTAAAAAAGGGGCTACATTTACAACTAACAAAAATGAAACACTAACAATAGCTGAATTTAATGCTTCAAGAGGCATTGTTCTATTTGAAGCTATTGACAATGTCGATTCTGCAAAAAAGTTAACAAATGCACAACTTTTTACTACTTATGAACAAACAAAAGAACACTGTAAATTAGATGATAACCAATATTTTTGGTTTGATATTATTGGTTGCAGTATTCAAGATAATGATATATTTTTAGGTGAGATTGTTGAAATCCATCGTTATCCTGTTGATGATTATTTAGAAGTTAAAACTGCAAAAGATTTGATTTCTAAAGGATTGCCAAAAACTTTTTTAATCCCTTATATTGATGAGTATGTTTTATCTGTAGATATTGATAAAAAAATGGTTACCACTCAAGGTGCCTTTGATATTTTAGAAAATTCTTAGAGTTGCCATTTTATAAAGCTATAGAATAAATACCTCTTAATTATATATTAAAGAGAAAAGGTGTTAATAGTTACACCTTTTATCAAACTCTTCTTGTGTAAAGTCTAGGGCTTCAGGATTTTCATCTTCTAAATTCTCTTTGAATTTGTTTAATACCATATTTCGTTCATTATCTTCAAAAGGTCCCACAAAAATTTCAATACGATTCTCTTCATTACGACACAGTTGTACTCTATCGTCAAGATTAAGTATTTTGTCTAAATCAGATTTAAAAATATCTTTTTTATTGGTATTTATAACAATGAATTTGATAAACAATTTTTCAACTTTTGCCTCTTCATCTTCCTCTATCATTTCATCATTGGTAGTGATCTCAATAGTTTTAGGCTCTTCAATGATTTCCTTTACTGGTTCAATTATAGGCTCTTCTATTACTTCTTCTTTTATTTCTGGTTTTTCAATAACTTCTTGAGGTTCTACTTTTTCTTCAACTTTAGCTTCTTCAACTATTTCGTCTTTAGGTTCAGCTACAGGTTCTTGCATTTCTACTTTTTGTTCAGCCTCTTTGATAATTGCTTCTTCTCTTTTTTGAGCAAGAAGTTGTTCTTCATATTTTTTTGCTTCGATTTCTTTTATTTTGTCAATTTTGGCTTGTCGTTCCATGGCAAGTTGTTCTTTTGCTTCTTGGTAGAGTCGCTCTTTTTCAAGAGATTTATTTAGTTCTTTCTTTTCATCTTCTAAAATCTCATATTTTGTTAGCATATTTAGTTTTTTATTGAGTCGGTCAACATTAATATCTTTTTCATCAATAGATGGTTTTTTCTTTTTCTGAGTTATTTCTTGTTTTGGTGTTTGCTCTTTTTGTTCTGGTTTTGTCTCTTCAGGATCAAAGAAACCTGTTAAATAAAGAATGAGACCAATAATGATAACGACAACTAATCCTATTGTAATACCAATAAGAATTTTTTGTAGTTTAGATTGTTTTTTTTGTACAGCATACTCTTTTTCATCTTGAACATCTGATTCTTTTACAAACTCATTTTCTGCATTTTGATCTTCTGTTTGTAAATCGTTACTTGCTGATAGAGGTATTTCTTCAAAGGCTTCACTTGATGTATCATTAGAATTACTATCCGTTGGTGCTTCTTCTAATTCTGAAAGAAGATCATCTAACTCATTTGAATTGTTATTGTCTGAACTACTGTTTTCTGGCTCTAGTGCAATATCTTCTAGTAACTCATCTAAATTTTTTTCATCTTGATTTTCTGCCATTTTTTACTCTTTATATTTATTTCTTTTTTCACGCTGTTTTTGAAGTATTTTCTCTTTATTCTCTTCATAGTAGCGTTTTCGATATGCTCTTAACTCTTCTTTCTTTTTTTCTCTATAATCTTTATCATACTCTAACCGTTTATCTCTATTTTGTTGATAATACTCTTGTTTTTGTTTTTTATAGTCATTGATTTTTGCAATAATTTTATCTTTTCTACTATCTACATGCTCTTTTTGTTGTTTAATAATCTCTTTAATCTTAAGATCAAAGTTGTCCCCACTTAACTCTTTTTCATAATCATATTCTTTATGTTCAGACTTATTTTTAGCCTGCTTTGCTAATTTATTTTTGAGATAATATTCTCTTTTTTTCTTTTTATGGGAAGAGAAGTTCTCTTGTCGAATTCTTTTTAATTCTTCTAAATCCATTTAAAACCTGAATAATCTATTATGTTTTTAACCTATTAACAATTTGCAACATTGAGTCTGTAGTTGTGATTGCTTTTGAATTTGCTTCATAACCTCGTTGTGCTGTAATTAAATCAACCATTTCATTTACTAATTGAACATTAGAAAGTTCTACCATACCTTGCCGTAAACTTCCAAATTGGTCTGTTCCTGGATTAGCATCATTTGGGGCTCCTGAAGCTTCAGTTTCTTGATATAAAGTTCCTCCTAAAGGAGCAAGACCTGCAGGATTAATAAAATCAGTAATTGTAATTTGTCCTAGTTGAACAGTTGCTCCTGTTGTAGGATTTTTTGCTGTTACAAGACCTGTTTCACTAATCGTAACATCTGTTACATTTGTCGGAATTGTAATTGCTGGGTCTAGTTCATAACCACTTCCATTAACGATTGCACCATCAGCATTTAGTTTAAAGGCACCATTTCTAGTGTATGCAGTCTCTCCATCAGGTAAGGTAATTTTAAAAAAACCTTCTCCTTCAATGGCTAAATCAAAAGTATTACCAGTCTCTTTTATATCCCCTTGAAGAAAACTTCTTTGAATACCCGAAACACGTACTCCTAAACCAACATCAATTCCTGTTGGATTTCTCGTTGCATCAGAGGTGGCACCTGCAGTATAATTAAGTGATTCATACATTAAATCATGAAATTCTGCTCGTCCTTTTTTGTATCCTGCAGTGTTAACATTTGAGATATTATTTGAAATGACATCTAAGTTATGTTGTTGTGCATTCATACCTGTAGCAGCACTATAAAGCCCTCTAATCATGGTACTCCTTTTATACTATATGTAGCGATTATAATTAAAGAACTTTTAAAATTAGATAAAATTTTATAGGCAAGATTAGTTAAAAATAAGGAAAAGATTTATATTAAGAAAAAAGTAAGAAAAGGATAAAATTATTTTATCTTAATTCTTTTTGAGTATAAGTATAAATTTAAAACAAATTAAATATAATGTAGTAAAATTTTATAATTTGATAAAAGGTTGAATATGAAAATATTAATCGTTGATGATAGCTCAACTATGAGAAGAATTATTGGAAATGTTGTTATGCAACTGGGATTTTCAAAAGAGGACTTCGATGAAGCAGAAGATGGTATAAAAGCATGGAAATTATTAGGTGAAAGTCAATACGATATTATCTTAACTGATTGGAATATGCCAAATATGAATGGTTTAGATCTGGTTAAAAAGATTAGATCAGAGGGAAATCACATGAAAACGCCGATTATTATGATTACTACTGAAGGTGGTAAAGGTGAAGTAATTACTGCGCTTAAAGCAGGTGTAAACAACTATATTGTTAAGCCATTTAATGCAGAAATCTTAAAAGAAAAACTTGATGGTGTGTTAAAAGCATAACGACATTAGATAATAAAGGTTGACATAATGAGTATGAGTCAAGAAGAAATAGAATCATTGATGAACGGGCTTGATATAGCAGAAGATAGTGCTTCTGAAGTAGCTACAGAAGGCACAACTGTTGAACCAGAGGTAGTTGCACCTGCACCTGAACCAATAGTTGAAGAGAAGCCTAATATTGAGACTGCTCCTGAAACACCAGAAGTTTCTAATGAGGCAGTAGATGAACTACTGGCAAGTATTGAAGAGAATACCCCCGCTGCTGAAGATGCAACTGATGGTTCGATTGATGATTTAATAAATAATTTAGAAAAAGAGGTTGAAACACCTGTTGTAAATGAAGTTGAACAAGATACATCTGTTTCTACGGATGATATTGATGAGCTTCTTGCCTCTATTGATAATGTTGAAGAGAGTTCAAAATCTGAGAGTCCACAAACTGATGATATAGATGAATTATTAGCAAGTATTGATGGAGTTGAGGAGAAGTCTGTTGAAGCAGCTGTTTCTCAAGATTCTGATGAAGAACTTTTACAGAGTACACCAATGTTAAGTTCTATAGATTCAGATGCTGTCTCTTCTGCAGTTGAAGAGAAGATACAAAAAGGTGTTTTCCCTTTACCAGCAGACCCTGAATCAAAAGTTGTTACGCAATTAAGTGCTGTTGCCAATGATTCTGAAGAAAAAGCAACAAAAATATTTGATGTATTAAGTTATATTCTTGATGAAAATAGCGCTATTGATAGTAGTGTTAAGAAAATGGAAGAGTTTATGAATGCACAAGAAAAAGTACTTCAAACACTTAATGCTAAATTTCCTAATGTGGATGTTTTTTCAACAAATCTTGAATTACTTAATAGTTTAAAAGGTGAGCCTAAGAAGATTAGTGATGCTTTAAGCAATGAAAATAATGAGCTGTTTAGTGCTATGGAATTGATGCAGTATCACGATATTAACCGACAAAAAATTGAACGAGTTATGTCGGTTATTCGAAAACTAACAATCTATTTAAATAATATCTTTGAAGATGATAATTCCCACGAAGAGATTGTTGTTGCTAAGCATATTTCAGGTGATTCAACTGAAGATTTAGTTGGTGATGAAGATTTAGATGCTTTAATTGCAGAGTTTGGAAACTAAGGACAAATTATGAACCAAGGAACATACCCACTTGCCGCAGCAATGATTAATCAACTTAATCGTGTTGATACAATTGCTAATAATTTAGCAAATACAAATACAAATGGATTTAAACAAGAGGGATTGTCCGAAGGTACATTTAATCACTATTTAGAACGGTCTGCAAAAGAGGGGTTTACCCCAACAGCTATTAATACAGTTACAAATAATATTCCTAAACTTGATGAGAAATATATTTCAAGTGAAAAAGGTGCTATGGTTTTAACAGGTAATGAATTGGATTTTGCCTTAAAAACCAGAGACTCTTTTTTTAAAATTCAAGTAGAAAATGGTGATATTCAATATACAAGAGATGGTGCTTTTAAAAATTTAAATGGAATGTTGGTTGATTCAAGAGGTAATAGTGTCTTGGGTGCTGATAATGAACCAATTGTAGTTGAAGATAACTTTGCAGAACTCATTGGTGTCGTAAAAATTGATTATGAAAATTTAGAAAAAGTTGGAAACAATAATTATAAAGTTAAAGATATTTTTGGTATAGAGTTTATTGAGGGAAATGAAGATCATGTTGTTCAAGGCTCAGTTGAGAAATCAAATGTTAATGGTGTAACGACAATGGTGGCACTTATTGATGCCCATAGACGTTTTGAACAGGCACAAAAGGCAGTGACTTCTATTGACACTATGAATAGTAAAGTGATTGATAAAATTGGAAGTTTAAGGTAATTTAAATGAAAGCTAGTGCGGTAAGTGATACTCTTTTTAAGGAATTAAGTTTTAGGGGTGAACGTCAAAAGGTTATCTCTAGTAATATAGCAAATATTAATACACCAAATTATAAAACAAAAGAGTTAGTTTTTGAACATGAATTAAAAAAAGCCAGTAACAAAAATGACTTACAACTTTATACAACGCATAAAAACCATATTAGTGAAGATTTAACAGTAACTCCAAAAACAACTCCACAGCTTATTAAAGTTAAAGGGTTAGAAGAACAGAACGATGGAAATAATGTGAGTCTAGATCAACAAATGAGTAATATGGCTAAGAATTCAACTATGATAGATGCTTTAAGCCAAGCAGTAAAAAAAGATTCAAGACTATTTCGATCAGTCATCGAATCATCGGCAAAAAATTAATTTAGGATAATATAGTATATGGATCAACTTTTTAAGTTCGTTAATAATCTGAATTCTGCACAACGAGCGGTAATAATTGGAGGGGTTTCTCTTCTTTTTGTGTTGTTAGTTGGATTATTAGTGTACTCAAATATTAAAGCACAAGATAAAAAATTAAATTATACTATTGCTTCAAATTTAACAAAAAACCAAGTTATGTTAGCTAGTAATGAACTGGAAGCTTCAGGGATTGATTTTGCTGTTATTGGTAGTGGAAATTCCTTGACGCTAAAGACGTCAAAAGAGTTTATTAATATTGCAAAAATCAAGTTAGTAACCAGTGAAGCCTCAACTAGTAAGCATGTGGGTTGGGAGATATTTGAAAAGTCATCATTAGGAACGACTAACTTTGAAAATAAAGTTAAATATTTACGAGCTTTAGAGGGAGAACTTTCCCGTTCTTTAGAATCTCTTTCTGGAATACTTAGTGCTAGTGTTAAAATTGCTATTCCTAAAGAGACAATTTTTACAGAAAGAAAGAGTGAAGTGAGTGCCTCTGCAGTTTTAACTATTAAACCAGGAGTTTTTTTAACCCAAAAGCAAATTGATGGAATTAAAAACTTTATTGCTTCTGCTGTTTCTGATTTAAAAGTAGAAAATATCAAGTTAATTGATCAAGATGGTGCTATGTTGCAACAATCACGTGATGAACTTGAAAATCAGCAAAGTGTTACTCAAAATAAATATAAAAAACAGATGGAAAAAGAGTTTGTTGCAAAGATTGTTGCTTTACTTGAGCCAATTGTAGGAAAAGATAGAGTCGTAGCACGAGTCTCTATGGAACTTAATTTCTCAAAAAAACATATTCAAGAAGAGATTTTTGATCCAGAAGGAACTATTCGAAGCCAACAAACAACAGAGAGTACTTCTAGTTCTACTGGAACAGGAGCAGGTTCAGGAGGTGTTGCTGGTGTTGAAAATAATATTGAAACGCCAGAAAATGAGGCTGCATCAAATGCTTCACAATCATCAAATGAGAGTGCAAAAAATATAGTAAACTATGAGATATCAAAAAAAGTGATTGACCATAAAGATAATAATTATGCAACTATAAGACGAATTACAGCTGCTGTTACTGTTGATTCATCATTTTTAGCAGATGCTCAAAACAGAGATGAACAATTAGCGTCAATTACTTCATTGGTTCAAGATACGATTGGTTATGATGTTAAAAGAGGAGATAAAATTACTGTTAAAGAGTTTAAGTTTGTAGGTCTAGAAAAGTTAAACACCGAACCTGCTGAACCTAAACTTGACGAAAATGGAAATCCAATTGTAACTGAAGGTGGTAGTGATACTGTTGATACCTTAACAATGGTTCGAACCATTCTAAAAGATTTTTCTGAGTATTTTCAATATTTAGTGGCAGCTATTTTGCTCTTTATTTTTTATAAAAAGTTTATCGTTAATCATGAAGTTGTGATTTTAGGAGACGGAACCACAAAAGATGGCAAGAAAGTTCTAGATGATGGCACGATTATTGATTTAGATGAAGACTTTGAACATGAGTTTGATATTAACAGTGCAAAGGGAAGGCTTAAGGCTAAAATCAAAAGTCAAATTATGAATAATATTGACGGTTTAGATGAAGAGAGTGCTGCAAAATATGAGATTTTAATTGAAGAACTAGATAAAGAGATTAACGATAACCCACAGGAGATGGCACGAATGATTGAGCTTCTTTTATCTGAGGGAAATTCAAAATTTAAGTAGGTAGGTAGAGATTATGGCAGAAATAGACAGAGATGTTCTAAAAGGGATGTCAATGTTAGATAAAGTAGCAACTTTTTGTGTTCTTATTGGTGAAGAGGCTACGGTTAAAATTTTTCAACATTTACCTAAACATGTTGTTGAGCAAATTTCAACGGCAATTACGCAAATCACTTCTATTGATAAAGATACTTCTTTAGCTATATTAGATGAGTTCCATTTGTATACCCGTTCAAAAGGTTTTATTAGTTCGGGTGGATTTGATTATGCCCGTGATATTTTGTATAAATCCTTAGGTAAAGGTGAAGCAGATGATGTCTTAGCAAAACTTTCTCGTATGAAACTTGCAGCACAATCGTTTTCGTATTTAGATGCTATTAATCCTAAACAACTCTCTGACTTTATTAAAGATGAATCTCCTCAAACGATTGCTGTAATCTTATCTCATATGGAAGCACCAGGTGCAGCAGATGTACTCGAGCAGTTAGATGAAGATGTTAAGGTAAAAGTAACCATGCAAATGGCTACGATTAAAGATGTTTCACCAGATGTTGTTCGAACAATTTCTGTGGTTTTAGAGAAAAAACTTGAATCACTACTTTCATCTATTGTTGATGTAGGTGGGGTTAAAGTTGTTGCTGATATGTTAAACAGACTGGGTCCAAAATCACAAGATATTCTTAAAAATATTAATGGTGTAGATACAACATTAGCAACAAAAATTAAAGAGAATATGTTTGTCTTTGAAGATTTACTCAATTTAGATAGTGAATATGTAATGAAAATTTTGCAAAATGTTGAGACGGCAGATGTTGCAGTGGCAATGAAAAACTCAACAGAAGAGGATTTAGAAAAAATTACTGGTGCTATGTCTCAAAGAGCAAGTGATCGATTTAAAGAAGAGTTTGAAATGCTCAACAAAGTAAAAATTAAAGATATTGAAGCAGCCCAGAGAAAAATGCTTGATGTTGCCCAAAAACTAATTGAAGAGGGTGTAATTGATAGAGAGATGGATGAACAATAATGCAAAAAAATAATGTCTACTCAAATGCAAAAGTTATTAAATCAGATGATAATACACAAAATTATGAATTGGGTACTTTTATTAATCATAGTGACCCCAATCAAAACCAACAGATGCAGCAAGTTGCAACCTTAGATGAGCGTGAAATTAATGGAAATAGTGATCCTTTACTTATTGAAGTCAGAAATTTAGCACAAGCTGTTGCAAATATCCAATCACAAGTAACTAATATTGAAAATGATGGTATTACTGGACGGGATATTGATAAACAGGTTGTTGAAGCTATAAAAGATTTAAAGCATTATGCCTCTTTTTTTGAACAAGCAACTTTTCAAATGGAATCGAAAATCTTAAAAACTTCGATGAATATTGCTCAAAAAATTATTGGTATTGAAATTTCAGCAAATTCAGCACAAATTGCAAAAGAGACTATTACTGCAATTTTAGCAAAAATAAAGACTGCTTCTAAAGTGAAAATACATTTAAACCCTAAAGATTACCAAATTTTAAAAGATGATTTAAACTTAGAACCTTTTATTGAACTTATGGAAGACTCAAATGTAACTGCAGGTGGAGTTGTTATTGCAAGTGATCTTGGAAATTTTGATGGAAATGTAGAAGCAAAAGTCTCATCCATGCTTGAATCACTTGATTCTGTTATATAAATATACATTTCTTAATATTAGATAAGCCAAAAACCTGAATTCTTAAATTTACTCAAAATCACCTATTTGCCTCTAAACATGATTTATGCTTTATGTTATAATTTAAATAATTTAAAAGAAAAGTAACGTTATGGAAATAAGTGATAGAGATTATGATTTATTAGTTGATACTGAAATTGTAGTAGATGTGATGTTAGGTAGTGCTAATATTACAGTAAAAGAGTTTTTAGATTTAGGAGAGGGAGATATTCTTTCTCTAGATAAAGCTGCAGGTTCAGGTGGAGATATTTATGTCAACCAAAGAATTATTGGAACAGGTGATATTATTGTTATGGATGAAAGATTAGCAGTTCGGGTTCAGGATGCTATGGATTCAGACAATGTTGTTCGATATTTCTTTGAAGAGCGATTATAGGAGTAAGTTATGGCAGAAGTACAGGTAAATTCAAGTACAGGGTTAGATGGAAATTCATATACAACGGCAATTAGTAATGATAAATTGGATAATGATGATTTCTTAAAGTTAATGCTTGAAGAGTTAAAAATGCAAGATCCAACTAAACCAATGGATTCACAACGAATGTTAGATTCTCAAATGCAAATGTCAAACATTGAGACAAATCTTTCTTTAGTTAAATCAATGGAAGCATTAACGACATCTTATTCTCAATCTGCTTTGTCAAATGCAGCTAATGTCATTGGAAAAAATATTGAAGATGGAAATGTTAATCAGCAAGGAATTAATAAAGCGTATACGGTACGTTCTGTTGTAAATGAGGATGGACAAGTAACCGTTAAGGGACAAGAGATTCTTTTCTTGGAACAACAGTTAAAAGATTCTGATGATAAAATTGTAACTTATAATACGCAAGGTGAAATCTTAGATGATGATGGGAATCCAACAGGGAAAAAAGTAACGCTAACTAGTCCTGGACAAATTGTGTTAAGTGAAGGTAAACCAGTTATTCTTGATGAAAATAATGAACCAATAACTGATTCGGGGTATGCTTTAGCAGGTGGTTCTTTACCAGTTTATTCAGACCAATTAACAGATATTCCTTTTTCGAGTATTACAAAAATCTTTTAAGGAGATAACATGATTAGTGGATTATGGAACGGTATTTCTGGAATTAATTCTAACCAAAAAGGTTTAACTGTTGAGTCAAATAATATCTCAAATGTTAATACTGTTGGGCATAAAAGTGATCAAATCTCTTTTCAAGATATGATGTATCAATCTGGTTCAGGAAAGGGTGCTTCTGCTCAAGTGGTGCAAAAGAATTTTGAGCAAGGTAACCTTAAAATGACGGGTAATGATTATGATTTTGCCATTGATGGTAAGGGTTTTTTTATTGTACAAGATCCTGAGAAACTTGATCAAACATTTTATTCTCGAGCAGGAAACTTTAAAATGGGAACAGATGGAAATCTAGTTATGGCAAATGATTTTTATGTTCATGGTTTAGCAACGACTGCTCCGACTGTAATTTCAACAGATGCGAATAAAACAATGTTTGATAATAATTTTTCTCAATTTTTAGCTTCTCAATCTGTTTTAACAGATAATGCAGTAACATCATTTAATGCAAAAGCAACTAATTATAAAGATACTGCTGTTGCTACAGGAGTTAGTGGAAGTGGATATAAAACTGCGAGTGCTTTAACTTCAGATGTTGAGGCATTGAAGGTTGATTATAGGAATAAATTATCGCTTTATAATAGTGACCCAACTGCTGCATCAACTGCATCAACTGCACAAGTTACAGAGATAACTTTTGGTAACTACCTGACAGATTTAAATGATAGTTCAGATTTTGTTGAAGTGACAATTAATGGGGATGTTATTAAACAACCATTTGATACAGATGCTCAAACAACTATGAATAATTTTGCAGATAAGATTTCTGCATTACCAGGCTTAGTTGGAACAGTTGACACAAATGGGTTAGTGACAATCACCTCTTTAATTCCTGGTGAGGAAGTACGTATTTTTGATGCAAAACTTAATGCCAATGCTCCTGCAATTTCTACGACAACAGAAGCAACAGTTGGTGCAGGAATTGCAATGGTTGAGAGTTCTAGGGATGCACTTAAAACTGCAGTGGAAGCTGCAGGGGCAGAGTTTATGCATCTTACGAACGTAATTGATACGACTAATGAAGCGGCACTTACAACGACTAAAATTCAATTAAAACTTGATGCGGTAGAGATTTCTACAGAAGGGTTTGGAGATCTTGAAAGTGATAATGGAGTTCTTTATATGACTCAAGGAGATAATAAATATGCTGTAGGAAAGCTCTCTACTGCAATTTTTAATAACTTGCAAGGACTTGAACCAATGGGAGGTAATACCTATAAGGCGACAGAAGATTCTGGTGAAGCTATTTTAGCTGGAAATTTAAATAAGATTACGGGAGAGGCGTTAGAGTTGAGTAACTCTGATTTAAGTGTAGGCTTAACTGATTTATTAGTCTATCAAAGAGCTTTTGAGGCAAGTGCTAAATCCATTACTGCTTCAGACTCATTTTTAAACATTGCAATACAACTAAAAAAATAGTTGTTTGCTTTGTTTATAGTAGATAAATGTCTATATATTAGTACTTGTTTAAGTACTAATATATGAACATATTTTGTTTATTAAGATTATTCCTAAAGGATAAGTTATGGTAGGAGCATTATGGACTGGAATCTCAGGATTAGCAGGTCAACAAACAGCATTAGATAATGAATCACATAATATTGCCAATGTTAATACAGTTGGTTATAAGTCATCGCGAATTTCATTTGCAGACCAAATGTATCAAGATAAGATTGGTAAAGGAACTAAGATTTTAGATGCAGAAAAGCTTTTTGTACAAGGAAACTTAAAACTAACAGGTGTTGCTTATGATATGGCAATTTCTGGAGATGGATTTTTCTCAGTAACAAACGCAAGAGCAAGTGGAACATCAGAAACTTTTTATACACGAGCAGGTAACTTTAGGATGGGTGATAATGGAACCCTTCAAGATGCAGCTGGAAATGAGGTGCAAGGTTGGGGAATGACAGCAATTGATCCTGATAGTGATGTAACAACTACGGATCCTAATACTAAAGTTTTTACTTCAGATTATACAAAACTAGTGTCATCAAAAGTTATCAGTCACTCTAAATATGTAGAGACAATTACTGCAAAAACAACCGATTATAATAATTTAGCAAAGGCTGATGTATCCTCTGTTTTTTCTGGAGATGGAGCAAAAACAAAAGCAGCAAAGATTGCTGATATTGAAGAGTTAGTAACGGATTATTCAACCTGGTTAGGAAAATTGCAAGATGATCCTGATGGTTCATCAGCATCTTCAACTGCACAGGTTTCTCAAGTGAAATTTAAAGGAGATACCTTCCAAAAAGAGGGTGACCAAATTCATATATATATTGATGGTACTAAATATGCACAAAGTTATGTCTCTGTAACATCGACAGTTGATATGGATAGTTCTGGGGTAAGTGATGGAACGATTGATGAAGACGATCATCTTGCAGCAAGTAGAATTGCTACGTATAAGGCCTTAGCAGATAAAATTTCTCAAGAGGTTCCTGGATTAGTTGCGCATATGGTAGTTGATGACAATAGTAGCTTTGAAGATGGCGATACGTTTACCGAGTCAACAAAAGATGCTGATGTGGTCAAAGGGATGATGCAGATTACTTCGTTAGTACCTGGACAATCGTTTTCTATTACAGAAGTTGCAGAAGTATCAGGAACTTCTGTATCTTATGGGGATATTAATGATACAGCAAGTGCTACAACAGCAGTTATGGGAAGTGGGCTTGGAGCATTAGAGAGTTCAAGAGATGCATTAGCAAAAGCAGTTGCTGGAAAACAAAGAGATGTTTATTCAACAACAACTGAATTATCAGGAATGAAACTTGAAGATACTAATTTTGATTATACGTATTCGTTAACGATTTATGATGATGAGTTAGGTAAAAATGTTACTGTTCCAGAAACAACATTTACAATGGCTGCAGCGACACATACAAGTGTTGATGATTTTGTAACATCAATTAATGCTAATACTGAATTAAACCCTTATATCAAAGCAGCGAATATTAATGGTAATTTAGTTATAGAAACGGTTGATAAATATTCAGCTGCTGAATTTAGTGG
>CAZIES010000012.1:23568-28035 GCA_964538295.1 uncultured Arcobacter sp.
TGCAGACCCAATTGATAAAAATGCAGACCTTTCTGGACGAGAGGGTGCAGGAGCAGAATTCATTGAAATAATCAATCAAATTGATCAAGCGGGTTCTCAAGGAGGATTACAACTTCGACTTGATACCTTAGGTATTTCAGATAGTGCCTTTGGAGAGTTTAGTGTTGATAGTAGTGGGCTTATTACCATGAAACAAGATGGAGCAGAGTTTGCTATTGGTCAAGTATCAATTGCGCTGTTTAACAATAAGCGAGGATTAGAACCATATGGCGATAATTTATTAGCAAAAACAACAAGTTCTGGTGAACCAATTTATAATATTAATAATGAACGAACAGCAAATATTGAAGGTAAAACTTTAGAGCTTTCAACAGCAGATTTATCTGAGAGTTTAGTAAACTTAATGGTATTTCAAAGAGCTTTTGAGGCAAATGCTAAATCAATTACAACGTCTGATCAATTATTAAATACATTGATTAACTTAAAACGATAATATAGTATAATAATAAGTAATGGAGTTTTTCCGTTACTTATTAAAAAACTTAAAAAATTAGGATAGCCTTTGGAGAATTTTTTACTCTTAATTATTTGTGGAGTGTTACTTCTTTATTTTTTTTCAAGCACAAATGTTTATAAATCACTTTATAAGAAAGTTAATGAAGAAAAAAATATTTTAAAAGATGAGCTTGAGAATTACAATGAGCTTATTAAACGTTACGAAAAGCAGATTAAAGCTCATGGGGCGACATTAAAAACAAGTCAAGACAACTTGCATGTTGCTCGAAATGATTTACAAGCAGCTAAGTTAGAAAATACAGAATTAAAACATAAAATTGATATCTTAGAAAAACGTACTGAAGAGTTGTATGCACAAGTCAATACAATGGTGTAGGAGAAGACTATTAAAGCGATAAAATCTAGTTGTTATCTAATACTATTTGTTATACTATTTGGTAACCACTTTAGTAAACTTTACGCAGTTACACCTTCTAAAATGGAATCTCAACCAGAGATTCTTTTTAAGTTTGATAAGTTAAAAAAGAGTCAAAGTAACCTTGCTTTACAAGTAGAATTTAATAAAGCGGTTTTACTTTTAGAAAAAGGACAATATGCTTTAGCCATTGAGATTTTAAAAAGTACTGCACGTATCATGAAAATTCCTTCTTTTTTAAATATTGGAATTGCTTATTATAAGTTAGATTTAATGTACAATGCACGTGTTTATTTAAATCGAATTTATGAATATGAAGAAGCTGCACATACGAATACTTACTCTTATATGAGTGCTTGTTATTATCTTTATCAAATTACAAAGAATAAAAAGTATCTTGAAAAAATCATTGATATTGCAGCAAAACATAAAAAACTCTCTGAACACTCCAAACGATTGATTGCTGATACACTTATTGTCCTTAAACAGTATCATCAGGCTTTAAAAGTATTAGATTCTATGGATTTCCCTTTAGATTTAAAAAAAGCCTTGTTATATTTAAAGCTTAGAGATTATCAACAAGCTGAAGTCTATTTACAAAAGGCATATGAAACAACAATAAACCCTAATAAACTCGACCAAATTCATTGGTTTATGGTTTATAGAGATTTAAAAGCTAATGAGATAGAAAAGCTTTTAGACCATTTAGATATTATTAATACAAAGAAAAATAATTTTAATGCTAACCAAGAGCTACCTTTGAAAATATTTTTTAATAAGAATAAGTATACTGCAAAAGAGTATATTCGTTTTGTAACACGATTTAATCAAGATAGAAAGATAGATTATCTTTTCTATTTTGCTCCTTATGTTTTTTCTGATAATGAAGAGATTATTTATGATATTGCGAAAGGCTTTATTTTTCAAGAAGAACAAAGTATCGAGTCTTTAGAAGAGATGGTTGAGTACAATGCTAATTTTTTACGTTTTATTAAAAAAGATCCGATTATCCGAGTAAAAGAGCTTGAGAAGCTTTTATTAAAAGATACAAAATCCTATATCTATTATAACATTGCTATTTGTTATGCTCAAATTAATGATTATCATAATGCTTTAAAGTTTTTTGAAAAAGCCTATAAATTAAATCCTGGAAATAAACTTTTTTCAGCAATGACACTCATTGCAGCAGAACGGTTAGGGGTCAAGTTAAAAGATAGAGATTATATTGAATCAAATTTAAAGTCAAGTAATGGCTTGTACCAATATTTTGGACATTTACTTTATAAACTTTATTTAAATAAAAATTTTGTCTTAAAAAATGAACCTTCAAAATATAAACAGACAGTTTTTTATAAAGGAATTGATTATCTTCAAAAGATGGAATTAGGTGAAAATCAGGTTAATCATCCTTTATTACTAGATCACTATAAAGACCCATTTGTCTATTTAATGCGAATGGTATTGCGTAAAAAAGAGGAATCAAACTTTGATTACTTTTCACGCCTTCAAGATAATATTCCTTTACGATTTAATAATAACTTTTTAGAGGGTCCTTTAATTGTAACACAATATTATATTGATATTTTAAAATCATTGGGACTTTTTTTTAAAGCGGAGCTTAATATTGATGGAGACCACTCCCCATCATATTTAAGGACAAAAGCTTTAAGGGATTTGCATATGGGGAATCCCCAAGCAACTGTTAATATTTTGGAGTATTTACAAGCAACTTATAAACTTGAAGATAAGTATACGCTTTATTTAATTGTTGCAGGTTTATTGGAAGCGGGTAAGTATAATGAAGCCTCTGTTCAGATTTCTTTGATTAAAGCTATATTAAATGATAGTGGTGCCGATTTCTTAACTGGAGTACAACTTATACAAGATTTAAAACTCTCTTCTGCTAAACAGTATTTTGTTAAACCTTACTTTGATTCTTTAATTGATTTTGAACTTGTTGGATTTGACGACTATTTAGAATCTTTATAAAAGTTATTTATTTTTCCTCCTTTCTAAAATTATTCTGTTGTATTTAAATTTTTTTTGGTATAATTAATAGATATGCATATAAAAGGAGGCTACTATGGAATTAGGAAGACTACCCGAAATTGATAATGCGCAAGCAAATCATGTTCAGAAACTTGAAAAAGTCAAAGAGACTGACAACGATAATAAAATTGTGCCTGATGAGAAGTACAAGAATGCTGCACCAAAAAGTGCTGCAGAAGAAGTAAATGAAGTGATACTTGATAATGTAAAATTTGGTTACAATAAAACTTCGCAAGACTTTTATGTAAAAGTAACACGAGGCGAGGCTGAATATAAGTTTCCAACTGAAGATATGATGAAAATGAAAGCTTTCTTAATGGAAGCTATGCAAGAAGATAATAAATAAAGGTATTGTAGTTGGCATCTGATTTATCAAATATTATAAAAGAGGAGTTAGCGAATACCTTAGAGCAACTCTTATCTAATAGTGCTAAAGTCGAAGAGGTTAATGAAGCAAATTTAGAGAATCTAGATGCATCGCAATGCATAGAGGGAAATGTCAAATTTGATTTTGCTGATGTAAGTTCAAAATGGCAATTTTTTATTCCAACAGTTACAGCAACTAAGTTTGAATATCTTATGCTTGGAGGTATGGGAGATCTAAAAGAGCATATTGATGATGAAATAACTGATGCTGTTAATGAAATTATCTCTAATATTTGTGGAAGTATTTCAACTTCAATTAATGCACAAGGTTTCCCTGATGTTTCAGGTATCAAAAATGAGATGGAAGGCTCCTCAATTATTGATTGCTCTTCTTGCTCGGATAAAGCAAATCTATATGAGTTTAGTATCTCTTTAGGTGATGAAAGATTAACTCTTTTTATTAGTTTTGATGAAGCAATTTTAGCATTTATTACTGGCATTACAGGAAAAGAAATTGAAACAGCTCAAAATGAGACAACATCTATGGATAGTAGTGGTGCAACGATACCAACTCCTACAGCCTCAGTGGGTTTAGATAACACTTTAGGTGGTATTCTCTCTGATGAATCTTCAAAAAATTTGAAATTACTCTTTGATATTAAATTAAAGCTAAGTGTACGTTTAGGAACAAAAGTTTTTTTGTTAAAAGATATTTTAAGATGGGATGTAGGTGAGATTATTGAACTTGAACAAATGGTAAATGAACCCTTAGAAGTTTTAGTTAATGGAGTTAAAATTGGAGAGGGTGAAGCGGTTATTGTTGAAGGAAAGTTTGGTTTAAAAATTAAAAGTATAGGTAGTGGCTCCATGAGATTGAGTCAAATAGGGTTGTAAAAAATGGATAAAAGTACACTTGGTGGTTTGATTGCAGCTTGGGCATTGATTGCCTTAGCCATTACTTTAGGTGGGGTTGGTTTTGGACCATACATAGATATTCCTTCAGTTGTTATTGTAATGGGAGGAACGATTGCAGTAACTGCAGGTCAGTTTGAAGGCTCTGATTTAAAACGTATTACTCCTGGAGTAAAAATAGCGATGAATCCCGTTAAGGTTGAGCCATT
>CAZIES010000013.1:0-27327 GCA_964538295.1 uncultured Arcobacter sp.
ACTGCCTTTTACAATATCTAAATTTTTGCTAATATTATCACTTAGATTAAATACCTTTTTCTCTTTATCCCCTTTAATAAAATCTCTAAAATCATCAATCGTCTGGGAAAGATATTTCGTATTTTTAATAATACCATCAACAAATTGATGTAATGTCGTACCATTCAATATAGATAACTCTTGTTGAATTTTAATACTACTTGCTGTTGTAGAGATAACACTTAAAGGTTGTCGCCATTGATGTGCAATATTAGCAATCATCTCACCCATTTCCGCTAACTTAGATTGCTCCATCATTAAAGCATCTTTTTGAATAATATTTTTATATAAACCATCAATCTTCTTTAAAAAATAGTTCAATCCTATATTTAAAACAAGAAACATTACTATAACAATAAATAACATAACAAATATATTTTGAATAACACGCTCTTTTAACTTTATATTTTGTTGTGTTAAATCATAAGAAACTAATATTTTTGCAGAAATCTCTTGTTTATGATTATATAGATTCACATCTGTATCAATTAAATACTCAATATTATTATGTTTAATATTCACATATTTTTGGTTTAAGTTTATATCCTCTAACTTTTTCTCAAAATGTTCATTTCCACGGGCTAAATAGTATTGGTTAATTGTCTTAAAACTCTTTTTTTCTAGGGATATATCAATATCTTGTTTTCTTACTAAAAGTGCTGATTCAATTTTTGAAATTTTATTGATTTTTTCTACAATATATTCAGGTTCTACCCCCATCTCAATCACACCAATAAAAGCTTTTTCATAAAATATTGGTGTAACAACTCGATAAGTCATTTTAAGTTTTCCAACTTCAAATCCATATTGTCTTTGTTGAGTTTTAATCGTATCTAAAATAATTTTTCTCTTTTTATTAAGAGCATCACCAAACATCGTAGGCTTATGAACACGTAAGAAAGCACTTCCATCAGGAAGCCTGAAAGTCATAATTTTAAGATACTTATTTTTTGAAACCATTCTTTTAAAATTTTTTTGAATAAGTGCATACAGTTTTGTTTGATTTTTGTTAGAAAAAGCTTTCCTAACTTCTTTGTTAGATAAAATAAAATCTGTTTTTTCAGTAATAGTCTCTTCTAATTCATGAAGAAAGAAGTGAAAACTTTTATGTACATATTTATCTTTAAGATTAATATCACTCTCAATATCATTTTTAATAAGTTGATATTGATAAAAAGTTATCACAACTCCTGAAACAAGCAGAATCAATAACATCATCGTCAATATCGTATTTTTAATCTTCTTTTCTTTTACAATCATCCCATTTACTTTCAAAATCAATTATATAATTATTTTACTATTATAACCGACTAATTTAGTTCGTGCTTTACTTTATTAAAAAAGAAATATATCTAATAATAGTCCTAAGATAGTATTAAAAATCTAATAATTTAATAAATAGAGTTTTATTTGTATTATATCAACAATACGAAATGATATTAAAACAAAGCTACTAGGAAAACAATTGGTAGTTCTTCTCAAAAATTGAATATATCTAAATACATAAGGCTGAACTTTAAAAAATTTGATATAATCCCAAAATGAATTTAGAAGAAAAGCTCAAAGAACTTCCTAATAGCGCTGGTGTTTATCAATACTTTGATAAAGACGGGCGGCTTCTTTATATTGGTAAAGCAAAAGTTCTTAAAAATCGTATTAAATCCTACTTTAAATTTAACCCACAATTAGCACCAGCTGATAAGCTTGGACCTCGAATTTATAAAATGATTTCTGAAGTTATCTCTTTAGAGTGGATTGTTGCACCCAATGAACACGATGCTTTGATTTTAGAAAACTCTTTAATTAAACAACTTAAACCCAAATATAACATATTATTACGTGATGATAAAACCTACCCTTATATCTATATTGACACCAGCGAAGATTTTCCCAGACTTGAAATCACTCGACGTATTCAAAAAAGCAAACAGATAAAATACTTTGGTCCTTACTCTACAGGAGCAAGAGATATGTTAGACTCTATTTATGAGATTGTTCCTTTAGTGCAAAAAAAAGCGTGTATAAAAGGAAACGAAGCGTGTCTTTTTTATCAAATTAAAAAGTGTCATGCTCCTTGTGAAGGTAAGATTTCAAAAAAGGAGTATAGTAAACTCATTGATGAAGCCTTGGAGTATATTTATAATAAAAAAAAATTGATTCATAAACTTCAAAACAAGATGGAAGAGTACTCCACCGAATTTCGTTTTGAAGAGGCAATGAAACTTCGTGATCGTATTAAGAGTATTGAAAAATCTGAAATAAAATCAGGAATGGATTTAGCAACCAACGAAAACCTTGACCTGTTTGCCATCAAAACCAATAATAAAAAAGCCGTTATTGTCCGTCTATTTATACGAGATGGGAAACTTACATCAAGTTCTCACAACTTTATTAAACTTGATTTTGTTGATGAGACGATGCAAATAGATTTAGAAGAGGCATATGAAAGAACACTGGTTAACTATTATGATAATGAAATACCAGTGCTGCCTAAAGAAATACTTACAGCTCATGATTTAGAAGAAAAAGTTGAATTGGAAACCTTTCTTTATGCACGTTTTAACAAAAAAATCCCTATCAAATTTCCTAAAAGTGGAAAGAAAAAAGATTTACTTACTATCGCACTAAATAACTGTGATGAGCTCTTACGCCTTGATAATTCCCAAACTCAAACCTCTATTTATGAAGAACTTAAGAGGCTTTTCAAACTGCAAACTACGCCTATACGTGTTGAAAGTTTTGATAACTCTCATATGATGGGGCAAGCAACAGTAGGTGCAATGGTGGTATGGGAAGATAAATTTATTAAAACAGATTTTAGACACTATAATTTAGAATCAAAAGATGAATATAGTCAAATGAGAGAAATGCTTATGCGTCGAGTAGAGAGTTTTGAAAAAAATCCAGCCCCTGACCTTTGGATTGTTGATGGTGGAGAAACGCTTCTTAAACTTGCCTACGATATTATTGATTCTGTTGGCGTACGACTTGATATTATAGCTATTGCAAAAGAGAAACTTGACGCTAAAGCACACAGAGCAAAAGGTGCAGCTAAAGATGTACTTCATTTTAGAGATAACAAGACCTATGAAACTTTACGATTAACAACCAGTGATAAAAGGCTACAATTTATACAACGTCAAAGAGATGAAGCACACCGTTTTGTTATCAACTTTCATAAAAAACAAAAACGTAAAGAGGATAAACAGATTTCTCTTCTTCAACTCAATGGTATCGGAGAAGTAAAAGTAAAAAAATTACTTAATTACTTTGGAACCTTCGAAAATATCAAAGATGCATCAAAAGAAGAGTTAAAAGTGGTTTTAAATGAAAAAGATAGTATCCTTATCTTTAATCATTTTAAAACAATATAACGTAGCAATATTTAAGAAGGTAACACTTTTTGTCAAAAATCATATTATATAAAGAAAATTATTTCCATAACCTAAAAATAATTTCCCAGCATGCTGGTTCAAAAGATAAAATTGCAGTAGTCTTAAAAGACAATGCCTATGGACATGGGTTATTAGAGATGGCAACTCTAGCAAATGAGTATGGTATAACAAAAGCAGTTGTAAGAAATTTAGATGAAGCAATTATTATCGAAAAATTATTTAGTGAAATCTTAATCTTAGCTGACACTAATATTCACACTTATTCACACACTTTTCACATCACAATTAACTGCCTTGAAGATATTTATAAACTTCCCAAAAATACGAAGGTACACCTCAAAATTGATACAGGAATGCACCGAAACGGTATTCATAAAAGTAAGCTTAAAGAGGCTATTTATGGTATCTCCAAGCAAAACTTAAAATTCACTGGTTGTTTCACACACCACCGAAGTGCGGATGAATTATCAACAGATTTTTACTGGCAATCCCATGAATTCGCAATAGTAAAAAAAGAAGTGAAAAAATTATGTGAACAACTTTTTTTACCACTTCCAGCTTTTCATTCTTGTAACTCTTCGGCTCTGTTTAGAACTAAAAATTTCAGTGAAGATTTTGCCAGAGTTGGTATTGCTCAATATGGTTATCTTGAAAATAATCCCATCTTTAATAACCCAAAATTAAAACCTGTTATGGCTCTTTATGCAAATAAGCTTTCTACAAGAAAAATAACTAAAGGGCAATGTGTTGGGTATGGAGCAACTTATAAAGCATCTAAAGATATGATTGTAACAAACTACGACATTGGTTATGGGGATGGTTTTTTACGTATTAATGGAGAACAAACCTATTCAACACCAGAAGGCTACCCTCTTTTAGGGCGTGTTTCAATGGATAACCTTTCATTAGAGTGTGATAAAGAAGAGGTCTGTATTTTTCATGATGTTGCATCTTTAGCTACACTACATAATACTATCTCTTACGAAATCACTACAACCTTAAGCCCAAGGATAAAAAAAGAGGTTCAATAATGAAACAAGGCAGAAGCCCACTTGTAGGTAAACTATTAACCCTTTATTCAATACTTAGCATTTCATTATTTGCATCATCTGCCTTAGAGATTGCGCAAGAAGCAGAACAACATCAAGACTTCAAAAAAGCGATACAATACTATAAAAAAGCAGCTTTTGAAAATGACAATGCTCAAGCCCATTATAAATTAGGTATCTTTTACTACGAAGGAAAAGTTGTAAAACGTAATTTTACGCAAACCTATCGAAGTTTTACAAAAGCATCACTTTTAGGACATACTAAAGCACGTTACAATTTAGGTATATTTTATGCTAGTAAGCGAACACCCTATTTTGATGCACAACAAGCCTATAAGATATTTAAAGAGTTAGCCGTTCAAGGACATGCCGGTGCTCAAAATCGTATTGGTATGTATTTAACCTTTGGTTTTGATGATGTTATTGAAAAAGATTACAAAAAGGCAATACAATGGTTTGAAAAATCTTCTAAACAAGGTTATGTAAATGCCCACTGTAATTTAGCTTATATGTATGCTTCAGGAAAAGGAGTTTGGCAAAATATGGGAAGAGCTCATGCCTTTGCAAAAGAAGGTTACAAAAAGAAAAATCCTCTTTGTAATAAAGTATGGAGGGAGTTCAATTTGCAAAAATACCCAGAAGATAAAGGGTTTAAACTAAAATTTTATAACCAACCCTATAAAGAAAAGTAGAGAGGAGATAAATCTCTTCTCTCTTTTTTTAATTACAACTCTCTTTTAACACATTATCTAAAGAGTCAAAGACTTTATAAGTTGCTTCTTCAATACTATCAGCAACCTTATCTAACTCTAGTGGATCTACATTGTCCGCATTCATATTAATATAATTTTGAACATTAGCATGAACTTCTTCATGAACATGCTTTAAATGTGTCCAAGTTGAAGTATTTACAAAACTTCTATTCTCTGATTCACAAGCCAAAATCCATTTTCCTAAATTACATGATTTACAATCAGTTACCGTCCACTTCTGCAAAGTATCTAATTTTGCAAAGTTTGTATCTTTAAAGTTGATGTGGTCATTTTTATACCGAGCAATCTCATTTACTAAATCAACATCACACACTTGTTTCATAATCGTTTCATCAAAGGTTGCTGTTGATGTTATTTGGAGTAATCTATCAGAAAGCTCTGCAACTTCATTTGATAAATTATCTATAGAAGCTGCTGTTGATGCATTTTCTTGAGTTGCTTTGTCCAAGTTATTTACCACATCATTAATTTGTACCATTCCTTCTTTTTGCTCTTTACTTGAAGTCGTAACTATATCAATAATATCTTTTGTTTGAACAATTTTTTGATTTAAATCTGTATAACCATCAATCATTTTATTGGCTGCTTCTTTACCATGGTTTGATTTAGTTGCAGCATCTTCTACAAGTTCTTTAATATCTTTTGCTGCTTCAGCTGACCTTGCAGCAAGGTTTCTCACCTCTTGCGCAACAACAGCAAACCCTTTACCTGCTTCTCCTGCAGTTGCTGCTTCAACAGCTGCATTAAGTGATAAAATATTGGTTTGAAAAGCAATTTGATCAATCACTTCAATGGCTTCATTAATCGTTGTTACTTTATCATTAATATCAGACATTGAAGTTGATGTCTCTTGGGCTAACTTTGCACCTACATCAGCTGAACTATTAAGATCATCTGCTAAATTTGACATCTTTACAACATTTTCACTGCTATTTTGAATATTAGCGGTAATCTCTTCAACAGCTGCGGCTGTCTCTTCTAATGAAGCAGCTTGGTGTGTTGATGATTGTGATAAAGTTTGAGAAGATTGATTTAATACTTGTGTCGATTTTTTCAACTCTGAACCAGCATTTGAAATCATTGCCAACAGTTGAGAAACACTTTGTCCTAAAAGAGTACTTGACGTATACAGTGACCCCATATCTCCATGCATTGTCTTCTTTTTACTCATCTCAATATCATAAGTATATTCACCACTCGCATATTTATCTAACATCATATTGATTCTATCAATTTGACTCTTTGAGTGCTGCAACATCTCATTAATATTATTACGTAAGGCTTCAACTTCTGCTGTTGCACCATGCTCTTTAATAGAGAAAACAAAAAATCCACTTCGTACTTTTTTCATAATTTTATCAATCTCTAAAACAACTTTTTTATCTTGTTCTATAATATACTCAGTTTTTTTAATCTGCTCATTCATATCTATTGTCATTTGTGCAAGCTCGTCACTACCAATAACATCCATTGGTTTTAAATAATCCTTCTCTCTAATCGCATACTCAAAGAAGAATCCTAAACCTTGTTTAAAACGAGCTAATGAATTAGTAATATTTTTTGTAATAAGATGACCAACGACAGAAACAACTAAAAAGATAATAAGCACTAAAATCCATGTCATAATCAATGAATTTTTTGTTTCAGTTCTTAATTCATTAATATAATCAATTAAATCATTTGCTAAGTAATCATCAACTTGTTTGAGTTTATTAATTTTTTTAGTAATTTGACCAAACCAATAAGTAGCCTCCACACTAAAAAGACTTGTATTTAACTTATGAAGCGCTTTTATTGCTGGTCCATCACTCACCTTTACTACCTTATCAAGTTCTTGGATAGTTAAACCATTCTCTACAGCCTTTACAACTTCTGGTAAACCATTATAGTATTTAGTAAAAACTATCTTAATATCATTTAAAAGAGCTTTTTCCTCAGAGGAGATATTATTTAAAGCATTATAAGCATTAACTAATTTAATTAACTCTTTATACTGTTTTTGTACCTTTTGTTGATACTTTGGTGTACCTCGCAAAACATAGTTTTTAAAGTTATGAATTAATCCACCATAGCCCACAAACTCTTTCATTTTTCCAACAAGTGCTTGTTTTTTAGTAGCTCCTAAAAGCGTATCACGAATTCGTTGAACCTCATCAATCTCTTTACCTTGTAGAGTCTTTTTATAAAACTGTGTTGCATCAACAGAGGCATAATAAATAAAGGTTTTCATATACGACTCTTGTGCCGAGATTAAATTATTAAATTTTGTTCGCATTCCAGGACCAAAAGCATTTTGACTTAAGGTATTTGCTCCAACTGCACGTTCAATTCCTGCACGTTCTTTTGATAAAAGAAAACTTGAATAAGCAGTAACTTTTTGCATAATTTGCGCATCATCCGCAAGTCGCGCAATTTCAACAACACTATCTAATAAAACTGCATTCATTTTAGTATAGTACCCTATAGCCTTACCCGCTTTAATGGATAAACTGTTTACTTGAGGACGAATCGTTGCTAAACCATTAAAACGTTTAATTGCATCATTAATTCTATTTTCAAAAAGAGCTGGATAACGTGTAAAATCTATCAACTTAACAGCATTTTCAAACTCTTTAAAACGTTGATTTGATAACTCTCGTTGATTAGGTAGTTTATCCTTAAACTTTGTACCTTTACTTCCAATATAACCTGCTGTCATTCCCCGCTCTTTTTGTGTCTCATGAAGTAAAAAAGAGATTTTTGTTGCAAGTTGTGCAATATTATTAATCTTATCAATACGATTGATTTGATCATAGTTATTGATTAAGTGTCCCGATGCTAAATAGAGTAATCCTATAAAAGGTATTACAATCAATAACATCAACTTTTGTTTAATTTTTATATTTGAAAAGAAATTCATACTCTTCCCCCTACAAGTAATTGATACATTATAGTTAAAGAATAATTATTTGAGAATTAAAATTTAAACAATTAAGGTTAAATATTTTTAGAAGATACCATATTTAAGTCTTTTAAAACAAAATCAATATGTTTTTCTTCTAAATAAGAGATTATTTTTTTAAATTCATTTTTTAATACTATTTCATTAATTGAGGATAAAGACAACACAACACTGCGTTTATCATTATGTATTTTAGGCAAAGAGGAAAGCTCAATTTCTTCTGGTAACATTTGCATCAAAGAAATAAGATCATTTTCACTACATTGTGCAGTAAGAGTTGATTGAAACAACTCTTCACTATTTTTCAAGTAATAAGTATCTAAGGCTTGAAGAACCATTGCTTGACTCATAGATGGGAAACCAGGAACAAAGAAAAAACGATTTTCTAAATAAAAACCTGGAACATTATTAACAACATTATCAAGTAGTTTTGCACCAACTGGAAGATGTGCCATATTAATTCGATGAGGATATGATTCTTTGCCAAACTGCTTTAAAATACGTTCTTGTGCCTCTAGATGAAATTGCATTTGACCATGAGTAAAAACTTGTGCAGCAACATCTCTTGTATAATCATCTGGTGTTGAACCAATACCACCAAAACAAAACATCACACCATTTTCATCATCTTTTATTAGATTAAAGATATTTTCCATAAGTGCAGTATCATCTTCAATAACAAAAGAGCCTTTTTGTCGCCAACCTCGTTTACATAACTCTTGATTTAAAAATGCAAAATGGGCATCAGTACGACGCCCATTTAAAAGTTCAGTACCAATAATAACACTATAGAAGTTTGGAGTTTTAATCATTAGATTTTTGATTGTATGAAAGTATCCATTTCATTTACAATTTCTTCAATTGTTCCTTCACCTGAAATCACTTTTAAAAGATTTTTTTGCGTATAGAATTTTTGAATTTCAGCAAGAGGTTGCGTATAAAGTTTCATTCGATTTAAAAACACCTCTTCATTATCATCTTCTCTTACAACTTCTGCGTCACGTGCTCGTCCTAAAACTCTTTGGAAAGCAGTATCTTGAGATACTTCCACCTCAATCACACTTGTTAGTTCTACTTCTGCTTCATTTACTAAATATTTATCAAGTTCATTCATTTGCTCAATTGAGCGTGGGTAACCATCAATAACAACTATATTTGTAGGAGCATTTTTAATTGCATCAACCATTGTTTCAATAGCAATATCAATAGGTACTATTAACCCTTTTGAAATAAAAGACTCTATTAATTTTCCTCTTTCACTACCACTTGATACTTCTGCTCTAAACATACCACCTGCTGAATAGTGAGTAATATTATCATGCTTTTGAGCTATTAGTTCTGCATCTGTTGTTTTACCAGAACCAGGAGCTCCAATAATTAAAAAAAGTTTTTTCATTGTTTCCCTTATATAACTAGTACGTTCATTCTAAAGTTGGCATTATAACTAAAGTGTTTTTACAATATCGTATGTCACATCAATCATTTTCTTTAACTCTTGATTTGTAAAGATATATGGAGGCATAAAATAGATAACATTGCCTAAAGGTCTAATATATACACCCTCTTTTAATGCCTTTTGAAAAATCTCTAAATTAATACGACGATTAGAGTCATATCCTTGTAACTCAATGGCACAAATCATTCCCCGTTGCCGTACTTCTTGCACATTATCTAAAGCCTTAAATTTTTGAGTCTCTTCTTTGATAAAGGCAATTTTCTCTTGGTTCTTTTCTATGATATTTTCATTATCGAAAATATCAAGTACCGCATTGGCTACGGCACACGCAATAGTATTTCCTGTATAAGAGTGAGAATCTAAAAATGATTTTCCTTCATTATAGTTACAATAAAAAGCGTTATAAATATCATCCGTAAATAGTACCAATGAAAGCGGCATATATCCACCTGTGATTCCTTTTGACATACATAAAAAATCTGGACAAATATCGGCTTGTTCAATAGCAAAAAGTGTCCCTGTTCGTCCAAAACCAACCGCAATCTCATCTGCAATTAAAAATACCCCATACTTATCACACAGTGCACGAAGTTTTGTAATATAGGTTGCATCATACATTTTCATACTTCCTGCACACTGAACAAGTGGTTCAATAACTACTGAACAAATCTGTCCATCATAGGCTTTGAAAAGTGCTTCCATATCTTCAATAGCTTCATCTTCATCACACAATGCTGGTGATTTTGCATGGAGTGTTTTAATCAGAATATCTTCATACACCTCTTTATAAAGTCCCGTATCAGAAACAGCTAAAGCTCCCATAGTTTCACCATGATAAGAGTTTTCAAGTGAAACAAATAGGGGTTTTGTCTCTCCTTTATTTTTAAAATATTGAAATGCCATCTTAAGTGCAATCTCAATAGCACTTGAACCATTATCTGCAAAAAAAGCTTTTTGTAAAGGTTCAGGGGTTCGCGCAATCATACGTTTTACTAAATCTACTGCTGGTTTATGGGTGAAGCCAGCAAAAATCACATGTTCTAAATCTTGTAGTTGCTCAGCTATTTTTTTATTGATATAATCATTGCTGTGACCAAAAAGATTTACCCACCAAGAACTAATACAATCAAGATATTGATTTCCATCGTAATCTTCAATGATACTTCCTTTTCCTTTTTTAATAGGAATAAGTGGCAATGTTTCATAATCTTTCATTTGAGAACAAGGATGAAAAATATGTTTTAAATCTTCTTGCATTAATTGTTCATTTGTCATTCTAATATATCCTTAAAAGTATCCCGTTTTTTAGAGACCATAATTTTATAACTTCTTTAGCTTTGCATTCCAGAAGAGCTACACTTTCTTCGCTGATAATACTTTTTATCAATCACAATACTTTTTTGTTTCTCTTTTCTAGCTCTATCTTTTTCAACAAAAATCTTTTTTCGTGTTTGGGGGTCCATCTCTGTATAATACATCACTGAAGAGTATGTTCCTGGCGTTGGGGTAAAGACTTGTGCTTGTTCTGGATTCATTTTAAGTTCATGGGTAGTAAACTGTTTAAGTTCATGCATGTCACGCTCTTCGCATCCTGGATGTGCAGCAATTAAATAGTAAGTTAAAAACTGTTTTTTTCCAGCTTCTTTATTTAACTTGTCATACATTTTCTTAAATTCAATAAGAGGTTGTTTACCCGGTTTTCCCATTAGTTTTAGTACCCTATCACTGGTATGTTCAGGAGCCACTTTCATCTGTCCAGAAATATGATGATTGACTAACTCTTTTAAATACTCATAACCATACTTTTTATCTGCCGGCATAAAATCATACCGAATTCCTGAAGCAACAAAGGCTTTTTTAATTCCAGGGACCTTTCGTATATCTCGAAGTAGTTTTAAATGTCGTGAATGATCTACCGTCATTACCTTACACAATCGTTCAAAGTCGACACAACGTATATCATCACAGGTTCCTTTTTTGAGTTTTTTTCCACACTCATAACCATACATATTGGCTGTTGGTCCACCCACATCAGAGATAACCCCTTTAAAATCTTTATACTTGGTAAACTCTTTGGCTTCTTTTAAAATATTATCTTCACTTCGTGTTCGTATAGTTCGTCCTTGGTGAACCCCAATAGCACAAAAGTTACACTCACCCCAACACCCATGATGAGTCTGTATAGAGAACTTAATTGTCTCCAAACATTTTACTTTTCCAGCAGGTCGATGATAAGGATGTAATTCTCTTGTAAATGGCAAATTAGCAACTTCATCCATCTCTTTTTCATCTAAATAATCACAAGGTGGATTTTGAATACTGTAACGACTGTCTACTTTTTGAGAAAGTCCTTTTGCATTGATAGGGTCATTATTTTGATAAAAAGCATCAAACAAATCAATATATTTCTCTTTATCTTTTAAACAAGCCTCATGACTTGGGATTTGAATATACTTTTCTACTGGCTCCTTTGAAATATAACAAACTCCTCTAACTTCCCTAGGGTCTTTGCCTTCATGCAAACTTTGCGTAAACTCTCGTATTGCAATCTCACCCATACCGTAAATTAGGTAGTCAGCTTTCGCATCAAAAAGTATTGGTTTTCGTAATTTATTTGACCAAAAATCGTAATGAGTAACACGTCGAAGACTCGCTTCAATTCCACCTAACACAATAGGAACTGTATTTTTAAAATGTCTTCGAATCAAATTTGAATAAACTAAAGTAGCTCTATCTGGTCGTTTATCATTTTTACCCCCAGGGGTATAATCATCAGAATTTCTAAATTTTTTTGTTGCAGTGTAATTTGAAACCATAGAGTCAATACTTCCACCACTCACACCCCAATAAAGACGTGGTTCTCCTAATCGTTTAATATCATCATTATCAAGATCAGGTTGTCCAATAATTCCCACACTAAAACCAAGCTTCTCTAAAATACGCCCAACAACAGCAACACCAATAAAAGGAGAATCAATATATGCATCCCCACTAACTAAAATAACATCTAATTGTTCAATTCCTTGACTATCTAACTCTTCTTTGGTTGTGGGTAAAAACATATTTCTTCTTTTTTAGCTAAATTTATAAGGTACTATTTCAATCGACTAACAGATTTTTTCTTAATTTTTTCAGCAATTAAATATAAATTACCTATCCAGTCATATTTAAAAATTTCACTTTGAACAACACGTGCATTGGCATTAGTTGAAATTGATTTAGTGACAGTTCTTGTAGTTTTATAATCACTTAAGATAATACGAACATCTCTTTTTTGACTTTTTTTAATAAAAGTTGAAAGTTCTTTTGCATCCAAAACACGTTTTTCAACTTTATATAAAGGAAAATCAAAACGTCGTGCAAAATAATCCCAGTAGTCATCCAAAGCATAAATTGAAAAAGCAACATTTCTATAGAGTTTTTTAATTTTTAAGTAAAGTTTATCAAGCTCAAGTAAAAATTCATTGTAATTATTCTCATAAAATCTTCTATTTGCTGGGTCATTTTGTGATAGCTTTAAAAAAATCGTCTTAGCAATATCACGTACTTTTAAAGGGTCCATCCAGACATAGGGATTAACTTTTTCGTTATCTTTTATCTTTTTTACATCTTGTGACATATCAAAAATCTCTAATTTTGTATTGATATTTTTTAATGCATCTAAAAACTGTGTCTCAACATCTAAGCCCATGGTCATGTAAATATCCGACTCTGCTAATTTTTTTAATGTTAATTGTTTAAATTTTACTTCAAAGTTTGACTCTTTAAAAATTGTTTTAATGATAATCTTGTCTTTTGCAATCTTTTGTAAAAAATACTTTTGCGGTTCAATTGTAACAATAATCGTAGTTTTTTTTGCAAAAAGTGCTAATGAAAATAACGACGAAAATAAAAGTAGTGAGAGTAAAATCTTTTTCATGATTATAGTGTATAAAAAAGGAGTTAAAACTCCTCTTTTATTTTTACATTACTGTTCAGTTTTACGAATACGTAAACTTAACTCTTTTAGCTGTTCAGTATCAACAACTGATGGAGCTTGTGTCATAAGACATTGTGCTTTTTGTGTTTTAGGGAACGCAATAACATCTCTAATTGAATCTGTTCGGGCTAATAACATAATCATTCTATCTAGACCCATCGCAAATCCACCATGTGGAGGTGCACCAAATTGAAGTGCATCTAATAAAAATCCAAATTTATCTTGTGCTTCCTCTTCAGAAATTCCCATTAAATTAAATACTTCATTTTGGATATGCTCTTTATGAATACGGATTGATCCACCACCTAACTCAGTTCCGTTTAATACTAAGTCATATGCAATTGATTCAATATCTTCAATATGGTCTTTGTTTAAATCTTTTGGCATTGTAAATGGATGGTGAAGTGCTTTAATTTTTCCATCTTCTACTTCAAACATTGGGAAATCAACAACCCATAAGAACTCATAAGTATCTTTTGCAACGATGTCCATTTGTTCTGCTAAATAGAGTCTAAATCGTCCCATGTAGTCCCATACAACTTTTTTATGCCCTGCTCCAAAGAAAACAACATCACCAACTTCAAGTTCAGTTACTTTTACAATCTCTTCTAAATCTGCTTCACTAAAGAATTTTGTTAAAGGTCCCTTTAATCCATCCTCTTTCATTTGGAAGTACCCAAGACCTTTTGCTCCAAATTTTCTAACATAGTCTTCAAAACCTTTCATTTGTCGTTTTGAAAACAGGTTATCACCGTTTGGACATTTGATTGCTTTGATTCTATTGTGTGCTCTATCTTTTGCAATTTCAGAAAAAATTTCATTAGTACTGTTAGCAAAAATATCAATCACATCTACCATTGGCATATCAAATCTAAGGTCTGGCTTATCAGAACCATACATTTCCATAGCTTGAGCATATGTCATTCGTTTAAATGATGTAGGAATATTCTCTTTTCCACACGCAGTAAACGTATCGTAGATTAATTTTTCAGCAACTTTGATAACATCTTCTTGGTCACAAAATGACATCTCAACATCAATTTGAGTAAATTCTGGTTGTCTATCTGCTCTTAAATCTTCATCTCTAAAACATTTTGCAATTTGAAAATATTTATCAAATCCTGATACCATTAAAAGCTGTTTAAATAGTTGTGGAGATTGAGGAAGAGCATAAAACTCTCCACCATGTACTCTACTTGGTACTAAATAGTCTCTTGCACCTTCTGGTGTAGATTTTGTTAAAATTGGTGTTTCAACATCTAAGAAACCCATCTCATTTAAGCAGTTACGAATTGCAATGTTTGCTGTACTTCGTAATTTGAAAATATCGTATGATCGTTGTGTTCTTAACTCTAAGAATCTATTTTTTAATCGAATCTCTTCATTTACTTTTTCATCACCTAAATCAAACGGCATTGGTTTAGAACGATTTTCAACCACAAGTTCATCTAAGATAATCTCAATTTTTCCCGTTACTAGGTTTGGATTTTCTAACCCCTCACCTCGTGCTCGTACTGTTCCTCTTGCAATTAATACAAACTCATCTCTTACTGTTTCAGCAACATCAAGTGCTGCTTGACAATCTTGTGGATCAGCTACTAACTGAACAATTCCACCCTTGTCTCGTAAATCAATAAAAATAATTCCACCGTGGTCTCGTCTACTGTTAACCCAACCTGCAACAGTGACCTTTTCACCAATATTTTTTTCTGTAACATCTGTACAATAATGTGTTCTCAAATTAATTTCTCCACTTGTAGGATAATTATCACTTATCCTTTAAAATATGCGCGATTATATCTAAGTTTGACTTAAAAATATTATTAAATAGTAGAGGAATAAAGAGAGTTTACACTTCTCTTTATTCTAAGTTGATTTTTTGAAATCCGTAAGCTGTAGAGTTATAAAGATGAACTTTATATTGCACTTGATTATTAGCAATGTAGTTTTTAATTAAACCATCTTTATTCCATGAGAAAAAGTGATTAATTCCAACCAAAGAGGCGTAGTTCACCCAATTATAGCCAATCTCAGCATCTAATAATGCTAAGTTCTCTGTTAAAACATCATCTGTTTTTTCAATTGAATTTGCAGTAATAAAATTAACTCTATCTTCAAACTGTGTTAATGAAACTAATAAAGGGTTATAGTTTAATTGCGTTGAAAGAATAATATTAGGAGTAATTTCATGAGCTCTTAATTGAGAAAGAATGATTGAACTCTTAATAATAGGCGTATTTAGCATTAATGCCTTTCCATTTAAGGCTTCATCTTCAACTAAACGTTTATATTTTGTATCAATTCGTCGAATTGATTTTGTTGGAAAACTTTTAGGAACTAAATTATCATAAGCAAACTTTAGTTTTCGTCCCAATGATGACTCTTCATAAAACATCGCATTATCACCATTTGACAGTGTTAATAGTTTTGCAAGTTGTGCATCATAAGAGATTCCACCATAGATAAAGTTATGCCCTCTATAAGGTGAATCTTTTTTATGAATAAGTGGTAAATAAAGTTGCATCTTATTAGTTGCACTAATACTGTAAAGATTTTTTAACGCAGACTTAGGATATAACGCAATAACATTAGTATACCCTTTTTGTGCAATCTCATTAAAGTTTTTCTGCATACTTTCCAAGTCTTGATTAATAGTATCAAAAGCCTCTATCTCAAACTTTTCATTTTTATACAGTAAATATCCCATAATAGTATTGATTGTACTATTTGCATATTTTCCCACTATTTTAGACGGAAATATAATTGCTACTTTAAAGACTTTATCTTCAACCATTGTTTCTTGTTTAATAACAGGTTGTACAACAGGTTGTTCTATCTCTACTTTTATCTCTTCTTTGACTTCTTTTTTAGGAACTGTCACAACTTTCTTAGGGGCACATCCTAAAAAGAAAAATATTGTTAAAAGAACTAATAAAATTTGTTTCACATTCTCTCCATTAACGATTTAATTTTTAACATATCATAATAAGCCTCTTTTTTTGCTGTTGGGTTACGTAGCAAAAAACTTGGATGAAACGTAGGTAATACGTCCAATCCATTTTGATTAATAACAGTACCTCTGACTTTACTAAAAGAGGTAGTATCATTGGTCAAATAGGCATAACTTGTCTCACCTAAAGCAACAATAAGTTTAGGCTTAATCAACTCTATTTGTTTTAACAAAAAAGCACGACAACTATTTGCATCTTCATCACTTACCATATTATGAGAAGTTTTACACTTCACAAGATTTGTAATATAGACCTCATTAACTCTAATGTCTAAAACATTTTCAATCATCTTGGTCAATAATGCGCCGGTACGCCCCGCATAAAACTCACCTGTTTCATCTTCACTAATATTAGGTTCATCCCCAATGAACATAATGTTGGCATCACTATTACCCCGTCCAAATAAAACATTAGCACGATATTTATTTAGCTGGCACAAATGACAATTTTTTGCAACCTCTTCTAAAGATTGCAAATCATTGGGTAAATGTAATTGTTCATCATCACACATTTTAAGGTTGACACTGTTTGTATAATCATACCCTATAGATTTAAGAAAATTCAATTGATAAAGAAGCCTACTTTTTACACGTTTTGTCATGCAAAATTGTACAAAAAAATAACTTTTGTTCAGTTTTGTTCCACTATATTATACAAAAAGAAATAATTACTTGACTTTTGTTCCAATATTTTATATAATTTGCTCATATGATTATTTTAAGAAGGAAAAATAATGAGTGCACCTAGTTTGCGAAAATTAGAATCAGATTTAGAAGTGAATAAAACAACTTTACACAATTGGAAAAAGAGCCGACCAAAGCTTTATGAATTTATAATAGAGTCATACAAAGATAGAGAGATATTAAAAAAGAATTTAGAAATTCTAGTTAAACAGAAAAAAATGATAGAAGAAGAGATAAATTTAACCCAAAAAAGAGTATCATAGTATTTTAAGTTATGGAGCTTGAGTTCCTATTACTTTTTAAAGCGCGTGTGATAGTTACTTTGCGCCCGGCATTAAAAAGCTCCATAAGTTAGAGTATTACTAAAAATGCTTATAAAATAGTTTCATCATCAAAGAAAATTCTATTTCTACCACCACTTTTAGCTTTATATAAAATTGTATCCGCTTTATTTATTGCTTCATCATAATTATCATACTTTTCTCGTAGAGCAACACCAGCAGAAAAAGTGATTTTAACACGTAAATCTTTATACTTAAAAAGATTTTTATTGACCATATATTTTACACGTGTGACATACTTTTCCAACTCTTCATTATCTTCATAATGAATAAGTGCTATAAACTCTTCACCACCATAACGTGCAACAATATCCTCAACCCGTGTTAACTGTTTTAATAGTTTTGCAAAAGTGCTTAAAATAACATCCCCACACTCATGACCATAATTATCATTAACATCTTTAAAATGGTCTAAATCAAAGAAAACTACCGCATAGTTATTTCCAAAAATTTCATACTCATTTTCTATTTTTTGAATCTCTTGGTTAAACCCACGACGATTTAAAAGTCCTGTTAAGAAATCAATATCTTTATCTTTTTGAATCTCTAAAATATTTTTTTCTAACTTCTCAATTTTCTCTTGGAGTTTTTGACACTGAACTTGTCCCTTTTCTAACTCTTCTTGATTTTTATTTAAAACATTATGAAAACTATCAATAAGCTTTCCAAACTCACCTTTAAGTTTAATTATATCTTTATCATCACTATGCTGAAGTTTATCATTGATATCCATCACATCTTTATCAACATTCTTACTATCATTAAGTGCTTTATCAAAATAGGTAACCATCAAATCAGTAATTGTTTTAATATCTTTTGATTTATTCTTTAAAGCAACTCTATCTTTTGAAACCCGTTTATCTGAAGCAGAAATAAGTTTATGAATAAATCTATCGTTAATTAAATTGTTTGGATCTTTTGATAATTCTAAAACCAATTTCTCTATTTCATAAGTTATTGTGGTGTCAACAGATGGTCTCATTAAAAAACTTAAATGTTTAATAAAACGGGTAATCTCTGATTTTTTTATTCGGTAATTTAAAATCTCTGCAAGTTCATAATACGTAACGACATCATCAGGTAAAATATCTTTTTCTGATTTATCTAAATTTGCAATAAAGCGTTCTAAATAGACAAGTTCATCGATATCAATTGATTTCTCTTTTGCTAATTGATAAAATACTCTTGTATAGTTTTGAGGAACTGATTGTAAATCTCTTTCTGATAGTAATTCTAATACTTCTCTTTCTAAACTTTTCATGCTAATCTTTTTTATACATTTTAGAAATTATAACAAATTAGCATTAAAATGTAATTGACATTTAGCAACTAACTTAAAATCATAGGACTATACTATCATCAAAAATAATTTTATTTTTTCCAGAGTGTTTAGCTTCATAGAGTAGTTTATCAGCTTTTTTAACGCTATTTTCATAAGAATCGTATTTATTTCTAAAAGAGACCCCAGCTGAAAACTGTACTTTTAATTTTATCTCATTATTATAAATAAATTTATTTTGTGAAATAATTTCTTTAACTCTCTTAATATAACGTTTAACTTCATTCTCTTCATTATAGTGAATAAGCGCAACAAACTCTTCACCACCATACCTACAAACAATATCATCTTCACGTGTAAGTTTTTTTAAGATTGTTGCAAAAATATTCAAAATTACATCACCACACTCATGACCATAAGTATCGTTTATCACCTTAAAATTATCAATGTCATAAAAAACAACAGCATACTTTGACTCAAAAAAATTAAACTCATTTTCAATTTTAGCAACGGCAGTTGTGTAACCTCTTCTATTCATAACACCCGTTAAGAAATCAATATTTTTCTCTTTTTGAAGTTCTGCTAATTCCTCTTGTAAGGCATCAATTTGCTGATGCAAATCACAAGATTCATGCTGTCCTTTTATCAAATCAATTTTATTTTTTTCAATACTATTTTCTAGCTTATAAATAGTATCAATCAAATTTGCTTGAAGGGTTGTAATCTCACGATTTGATTGCGTTGATAACTCTAAAGACTCAATCTCTTGGCGTATATTCATAATCTCATCAGCAGTATCATCACTTTGAATTAAAGAGCGATCATAATATTTTGTAATGATATGGGTGAGTTTTTTCATATCTTCAGATTTTTCACGTAAAGCTTGTCGGTCTAACCGTACACGTTCATTAGTAATTTCACCAAAAAGCTCAATAGTTTTATTATCTAAAAGTTTTTCAGGTTCATTGGAAAGTTCAAGCACAATCTCATCAATTTTATCATAAAGTTCTTGATTTATTGAGGGTTTCATTAAAGTTGTCATTTGATTTACAAAACGTGAAATATCAGCTTTTTTAACTCGCTTTGTTAAAATTTGTATAAGTTCTGTTGCTGTTTTAATATTTTTTTCTTGAACAACTTTTTTTTCATCGTGTCCAAGTTCATCAAGTATACTATAAAATTTTTTTAAATCTTCGATTTCATGATTTAACTCTTCAGCTTTTTTATAAAACTCTTTCGCATAATTTTTTGGAGTTGCTTCTAGGCCTTTATTTGCCAATGAATCTAATGTAGTTTCAATTAGTTCTTTCATAATTACCTTAAATGAATGAAATATGTAATTATTTTATCTAATTTGTTGTTAAATATAATATAAGAGACTTCAAAAGAAGTCTCTTATGTCTTATTTGTAACGATGAGTAATTCTACCCTTATCAAGTGAATAAGGAGTAATTTCTACCTTTACTTTATCACCTGGTAAAATTTTAATATAGTGCATTCTCATCTTTCCAGAGATATGACATAATACCACGTGTCCATTATCTAATTCAACTCTAAACATTGCATTAGGTAATGCTTCAATAACTTTACCGTCGATAACTATAACATCATCTTTTGCCACTTTTTTTCCTTTACTAAACTTTGCTTAAAATTACTGCTTTTCCATCAACAACAGCAACTGTATGTTCATAATGACTCGTTCTTAAACCATCTTTAGAAACCACATCCCAATCATTTTCTAAAATAACAGGATTTTCATCTTTTTGACAAATCATTGGCTCTAAACAAAATACCATTCCATTTTTAATTTTTGGACCCGCTTTAACATTTGGTGTTTCAACGTAATTTGGTATTTCTGGCTCACCATGAGGCTTTTTACCGATTCCGTGTCCACAAAATCGCACGAGCGGAACATAACCTCTACCTCTGATAAAATCCTCAATTGCTTTAGATAACTCTTTAAATCGCATACCCTCTTTGATAACATCAATGGCATGGTATAAAGCATCTTTTGAACAAGCAATGAGTTCTTCATCCTCTTTTGATATTTTTCCAATTGGCATTGTAATTGCCGCATCACCATACCAACCATCAATTTCACTTCCAATATCAAGACCAAGGATATCACCCTCTTTTAAAACAGTCTCGCTAGGAATTCCGTGAATAATAACTTCGTTTAATGATGTGCATACTGCGTTTGGAAAGCCGTATAAACCTTTAAAAGCGGGACGTGCTCCAAGAGATCGAAGGAACGTCTCACCCATTGCATCTACTTCTAAAAGAGTCATGCCAGGTTTAACATTTTGTTGTAAGTACTCTAAAGTCTTCGCAACAGCAAGTCCTGCTGTGCGAAGTTTTGCAATTTCATGCGGTTTTCTTAATGGGATTGCCATAAGGTTTATAAACCAACTGCACTTAATGTTTGATATTTATTAGTGTATTGTTGCGCTTCAATCTTTCTCATTGTATCAATAGCAACTTGAACAACGATCAGTACCGCAACACCACCAAAGTAAAATGGTACTCCCATAGACTTAACTAACAGCCATGGAACAGTAGAAATTAATCCTAAGTAAATAGCACCTGAAACCGTTAGTCTACCTGCAACTTCATTTAAGTATTCAGCAGTTGACGCTCCTGGTCGTACACCTGGGATAAATCCACCCTGTTTTTTAAGGTTTTCAGAAATATCTTTTGCGTTAAATGTAATCGATGCATAGAAGAATGCAAAGAAAACGACAAACAAGAACATGAAAACATTAAAAGTATATGAACTTGGACTTAAAAAGTCTGCAATTGTTGTTAGTACTGGGTTTTGAGAACCCTGTAAAATTGTTGCAGGGAACATTAAAATAGCACTTGCAAAAATTGCTGGAATAACTCCTGATAAGTTTACCTTAATAGGAATATAGTTCATAATTCGTTTATTTTGGTTTTGCATCATTACTTTACGTGAATAAGAAACAGGAACTCGTCGCTCTCCTAATTCAACATAAATAATAGCACCAACTGTACCTAGGATAATAATTAAAATACCAATAACAACTAAGAAGTTCATTTGACCGTTATTTACTAAGTCAATAGTTCCACCAATTGCACTTGGAATTGCAGAAACGATACCTGCAAAAATGATTAATGATATACCATTACCAATACCTTTTTGTGTGATTTGTTCACCAATCCACATAAGAAGCATTGTACCTGTCAGCATAGAAATCGATGATACGGCAATAAATGTATCCATATCAATCATGATTGCACTTTGACCACTTTGTCCTGTTAATGAGTTAAGACCCATTGATACACCAATAGATTGGATAAGAGTAATTACAATTGTAGCGTATCGAATGATTTGCATATATTTTTGCATACCATCACGTTCTTTTTTCATTTTTCCAAGAGCTGGGAAAGTTGCAGCAAGTAGCTCCATAATAATCGAAGCTGTAATGTAAGGCATAATACCTAATGAGATAATAGACAGTCGTTCAACTGCATTACCACTAAACATATTTACAAGACCTAATGCATTGTTTGAATTAGTATCAAAAAATTCTTTTACAACGTCAATATTTACTCCTGGTACTGGCACGTATGCCAGTAACCTATAGAGTAGAATAAAACCTAATGTAATAAGAATCTTATTTAATAGATCTTTATTCATAATTAGTTTCCAGTAGTTGTTACGTTTTCGTCTTTAATTTTAGATGCTAAATCTTTAGCAGCTGCACCAATTAATTTAACTTTTACAACTGACTTAGATAATTTATATACAGACTTGATTGACTCAACTGTAATTTCTTCAAGTGCAGCAACTTGTTTTACTTTATCAACATTGATAGAGTAAGGCTTAGCTACTCTTGAAAAGAATCCAATCTTAGGAAGTCTTTTTTGAAGTGGCATTTGACCACCTTCAAAGTGTCTTTTAATCTTATATCCAGATCTAGACTTTTGACCTTTTTGACCTCTTGTAGAAGTCTTACCCATTCCTGAACCTTGACCTCTACCTACTCTTTTAACATTTTTAGTACTACCAGCAGCTGGTTGTAAGTTATTTAATGCCATTTATTATCCTTTAATCTTTGCTAAAGCTTCAACAGTAGCTTGTACAAGGTTATTTGGATTATTTGAACCTAATGACTTAGCAATGATATCTTTAACACCTGCAAGCTCAAGAACTGGTCTAGCCGCACCACCTGCGATAAGTCCCGTACCTTCTGATGCTGGTTTTAAAAGAATTTTAGATGAGTTATATTTATACTCAATATCATGTGCAATAGTCGTTCCTTTAATAGAAACTTGTACTAAAGATTTAAATGCGTCATCTAATGCTTTTTTGATTGCATCAGGAACCTCTTTAGCTTTTCCTGTTCCAAATCCAACTGTTCCGTTTTTATCTCCAACAACAACTAAAGCTGTAAATCTAAATCTTCGACCACCTTTTACAACCTTTGTTACTCTTCCGATTTTAACGATTGCTTCTTGAAAATCTTCTCTATTAACTGCCATCATTAACCCTTATAATTTGATACCGTTATCTCTAAGTGCGTCAGCGAATGCTGCAACAACACCATGATAAAGGTAACCATTTCTATCAAATACTACTGTTTCAATTCCAGCAGTTTTTAAAGTTTCAGCAAATTGTGCTGCAACTTTTACCGCATTTTCTTTATTCACGCTTAAGTTCATTGCTTTAGAACTAACAGCTGCTAAAGTTACACCCTCAACATCATTGATTGCTTGTGCACTTACGTATTTGTTAGATTTAAAAATTGTAACTCTTGGAGTTTCAGCAGTACCAAAAATACTTCCTCTTACTCTTCTTTTTCTTTTAATTCTTAAAGCGTTCTTTTTAGCTATATCTTTTGCTCTACTCATTCTTCACACCTTACTTCGCAGTTTTACCGGCTTTTCTAACGATATGCTCGTCAGTATATTTAACACCTTTACCTTTGTACGGTTCTGGTTTTCTAAAGCCTCTAATGATTGCAGCAGCTTGACCAACTTGTTGTTTGTCAGCACCTTTTACGTGAATTAAGTTTTTCTCAACAGAAATCTCTAACCCTTCTGGGATATCGTAGTTGATTGGGTGTGAGTAACCTAATTGTAGTTCTAAAACTTTACCTTTAACAGCAGCTCTGTAACCAACACCGTTGATTTCTAAAGATTTAGCAAAACCTTTAGCAAGTCCATCAACTGCATTGTTAATTAATGCTCGGTATGTTCCCCAGAACGCAGCAGATTCTTTTGCTTCACCAACTTTAGCTAAAGTGATGTTTCCATCTGCAACTTCTACACCAACTCTTCCGTGTGTTTCAACAGGAATAGTTTTATTTCCTTTTTTTACATTTACAACTGTACCATCAACAGTTACTTCAACTCCTGATGGAATAGCGATAGGTTTTTTTCCAACTCTAGACATTAGTTACTCTCCTACCAAACAGTACATAGTACTTCACCACCAACATTAGCAGCAAATGCTTCATCGTTAGCGATAACACCCTTGTTTGTAGAAACAATGATTGTACCATATCCGTTTTTGAAATTTTTAAGTTCAGCAGAGTGTTTATAAACACGTCTACCTGGAGAAGAAACTCTTGTAAGTTCGTTAATTACAGAGTTATCTCTCTCATCGTATTTTAAAGTAACTTGTACTGTTTTTTTATTGTTTTGTCCATCAACAACTTTGAAAGACTCAATGTACTCTTTCTTCTCTAATACTGTTAAGATACCTACAACTGTATTAGAATGTAACAAAGTAGTAACTTCAAGTTTTCTCATTGCTGCATTTCTAATTCTAGTTAAAGCATCTGCGATTATATCATTCATCATAGCTTTATTCTCCTACCAACTAGCTTTTCTAACACCCGGTAATAAACCTTCGTTAGCCATTTTTCTTAAACAAACTCTACATAAACCAAAATCTCTGTAAACAGAGTGAGGTCTACCACAAACAGAACATCTAGTATAAGCTCTTACAGCAAATTTAGGTGTTCTTTTTTGTTTTGCGATCATAGATTTCTTTGCCATTACGCTCTTCCTTTTGTAAATGGAATTCCAACAAGTTCTAATAATCTGAACGCTTCAGCGTCATCATTAGCAGTTGTAGAAATTGAAATATTCATACCGTGTGTTTTAATAATGTCATCATAAACAACTTCTGGGAACATTAATTGCTCATCAAGTCCGAAGTTGAAGTTACCTTGACCATCAAAACCATTTTTATTAAGACCTCTAAAGTCTTTTACTCTTGGTAACGCAACAGAACAAAGTTTGTCTACGAATGTATACATTTGCTCACCACGTAAAGTTACTTTAACACCAACAGGATAACCTTCTCTTACTTTAAAACCAGCAACTGATTTTTTAGCAATAACTTTAACTGCTTTTTGACCAGCAATTAAAGAGATAGTATCTTGAATATTTTGCATTAATTTACTATCTTTCATAGCTTCACCAGCTCCAACAGAAATAACAACTTTATCTAACTTTGCAGTTAACATTTTGTTTTTTGGGAACTCTGCTTCTAAAGTTGGTTTGATTTCTGCTTTATATCTTTCTAATAATCTAGCTGCCATCTTACTCACCTTCTACTTTTGCTACATTAGAGATATCAATAGGCATCTCTTTGTTTACAAAACCACCATCTGGGTTTTTGTCTTGATCTGGTTTAACTGTCTTTTTTGCAACTTTACAATCTTTAACGATTACTTGTTTTTTTGCAGGAAGTACAGATAAAACTTCTCCAGTTTTACCTTTGTCATCACCAGCGATGATTTTTACAGTATCACCTTTTTTAATTTTTAATTTAACAGCCATCTTATAATACCTCCGGAGCAAGTGAAACAATTTTCATGAATCCTGAGTATCTAACTTCTCTAGCTACTGGTCCAAAAATACGTGTTCCAATTGGGTCTTTTTTACCATCAAGAATTACTGCTGCGTTGTCATCAAATCTAATTAAAGATCCGTTTTCTCTTTGAACTTCTTTGTGTGTTCTTACAACTACTGCTTTAACAACTTGACCTTTTTTTACTTTACCAGTTGGTAAAGCTTTTTTAACTGAAGCAACGATAATATCACCAACAGATGCGTATCTTCTCTTAGATCCACCAAGTACTTTGATACACATGATTTGTTTTGCACCAGTATTATCAGCTACGTTTAATCGTGTAAAACTTTGAATCATTATTTAACTCCTGTAGCTACAATTGTCTTTAATCTAAAAGATTTAGTTTTTGATAATGGTCGACACTCAATTGCAATTACAGTATCACCTTCATTTAACTCATTTCTTTCATCATGAATTAAATATTTCTTAAATCTCTTTACAGTCTTGTGATATCTTGGGTGTAAAACTTGTCTAGTAACTAATACAGAAGCAGTTTTATCTCCAGATTTTTTTACCACTACACCTTGAATCTCTCTTTTATGTGTACTCATATTTTGGACCCTTAGTTAGCTTTTGCTGCAGTAATAGCTGTTTGAATTCGAGCGATCTCTTTTTTCGCTGCTTTTAATTCAGAAGTATTTGTTAACTGCATAGTTTTAAGCTTCGCTTTTAATTCAAAAAGAAGCACCTTTTTCTCTTTTAATAACTCATTTAGCTCGTTTAAGCTTTTGTCTTTAATATCAGTATAGTTCATTTTCGCTATCTCTTGTTACAATTTTAGTTTTAAATGGTAATTTGTGTTGTGCTAACGTTAATGCTTCACGTGCTAGTTCTTCAGCAACACCAGCCATTTCAAAACAAATTCTACCTGGCTTAATGTTCATAACCCATTTATCAACAGCACCTTTACCTTTACCCATTCTTGTTTCTAATGGTTTAGCAGTAAGTGGCTTATCAGGGAATACCATAATCCAAACTTTACCTTGTCTTTTGATCTTTCTTGTCATTGCAATTCTGGCAGCTTCGATTTGTCTTGAATCAATTCTTCCGTGATCAACAGCTTTGATACCGATTTCACCGTATGCTAAAGAGTTACCTCTAGAAGCTTTACCTCGGTTTCGGCCTTTCATCATTTTTCTGTATTTGGTTCTTTTAGGCATTAACATAATTATTTACCTCTTCTCTTTTGTGGTCTTCTTTTTGGTTTAGAAGCTTCTTCTTTTTCAGCAGGAATACCTTTTGCAAGTACCTCACCTTTGAAGATCCAAACTTTAATACCAATACAACCATAAGTTGTGTGAGCTTCAGCAAATCCGTAATCGATTTTTGCTCTTAATGTATGTAATGGAACTCTACCTTCTAAGTACCACTCAGTTCTAGCCATCTCTGCTCCACCAAGTCTACCAGATACAGCAACTTTAATACCTTTTGCTCCACCTTTAATTGCATTTTGCATAACTCTTTTCATAGCTCTTCTAAATGCAACTCTTCT
>CAZIES010000014.1:0-27008 GCA_964538295.1 uncultured Arcobacter sp.
GTATACCAAACTTTTTTAACACAATATTTAAAATGGTTGATATTAATAGTGTAAATATAATTATCTCAAGCATACTATCCCCTCTTTATAAGCTTTTGAATTCTTCTTTTGTTTAAAGTGCCATCTCTTTTTTATTATGGGCACGCACTATAAGAAGTACTCCCATAACACCAGCAACAAATGATGCAAAGAAAATAGCAATTTTAACTGCCCCAATAACAGCAGTATCTAAAAATGCTAACTGGGTAATAAAAATTGACATGGTAAAACCAATACCCCCTAGAAAACCAACAGCCATTACCTCATCCCAAGAGAGGTTATCTGGTTTTTTAACAATATTAAGTTTATCAACTAGGAAAGTTAATCCCATAATCCCCAATGGTTTTCCCACAAGCAATCCAAAAATCACCCCTAAAACTATCATCAAGTTTTGCGATAGTGCCGAAAATTCTAAAATAACCCCTGCATTTGAAAATGCAAACAATGGCATAATAAAAAATGCTGTTAACCCATGCAATTGATGTTCAAGTTTAAGTAAAGGATTTTGAACCTTATCATATTTATAAGCAATATCTTCAAGAATATCAATTTGTTTATGATTTAAAATAGGAATATCATCAATATTTCTTTCAAACTCATCCACAAGATTTTTAGTATTGTCAATAAATTCTCTTTCATCAACTTTTGGTTTAATTGGAATCACAAAGGCTAATAGTACCCCTGCAATTGTAGCATGTACACCAATAGAGTGAATAAAAATCCAAAGAACAATACCTAAAAGTAAATAAGGTAATAACGAGGTAACTTTTCTTAGGTTTAATATCCATAAAATGGCATAAACTAAAGCAGAATAAATAAAATATTCAAAATGCAATTCACCCGTATAAACAGTTGCCACTACCATAACTGCACCTAAATCATCCACAACAGCTAGAGCAACAAGGAAAAGTTTTAAGGCAGGATTCACACGTTTTCCAAGAAGCATTAAAATTCCCAAAGCAAAGGCAATATCTGTTGCCATTGGAACACCAAAACCTTTAGGGTTATCTAAATTAAAAAAGACATAAATAAGTGCAGGAATAAGCATACCACCAATCGCGGCAATAATAGGAAAACTAGCTTTCTTTACTGAAGATAACTCCCCAATAAGTAACTCTCGTTTAATCTCTAATCCAACCATAAGAAAAAACAGAGCCATAAGCCCATCATTAATCCAATACATCAAACTCATAGAGATAGTTTTATCACCTAAAGTTACTCCAAAATTTTTGTTCCATAGCTCAAAATAACTCTCACTTAGTGCTGAATTTGCAATAATAACAGCTGCAAGTGTTGCAATAAAAAGTAAAATTCCACTAAATGATTCATCTTTAATAAACCGTTGAATAACGTGAATTTGTTTTGTCATTAAAAACCCTTATATATAAACTATAAAGGAGTATATAAAAGAAGTGTCAATTTACCTAGGTAGAGTTCCTTGACACTTTATTGACAATTTAATCTGTTGATTTTAAAGAAAAGATATTTTAAAGATATTATGGTTGTTTTTGTAACTTAAATCAATAGAGTAACCGTGCCGTTCTAATATCTTCATAACAATATTTAAACCTAAACCATGTCCTATTTGTTGATTAGGTTCTCTTGTAAAAGGCTGGATATAATAGACTAAATTTTTCGACAATTTTTGAGCTTGATTTTTAATATAAATCTCATTCTCTTTAGTAACAATTTGTATAGGAAAAGCATCGCTATATTTCATCGCATTATCTATAAGATTTTTTATGGCTAAAGTCATATAATAAAAATCACCATAAACATCAAAGTCATCTTGAATATCAATATCTATCATCGATTCATCTTCAATAGAGAGTTTTGATAATGCTTCTAAAACCAACGTTGTTATCTTAAATTGCGTTTTTTCCAAGGTAGCAAAATTAAGTTTTTCACGCTCTAAAAGTTTGTTGGTCAAGCTTTCAATATCATAAAATACTTGGTTAATATCTTGAAGGCTTTTACTATCTGGAGACTTCTTTATTTTTTCAATTAAAAACTTACCTTTGGTAATAGGCGTTTTTAATTCATGGCTAATATTTCGAAGTAACTCCTCCCTTGAGCTGATAATATCCTCTTTTTGTTGCAAATAGGTATTGAGATTATTCGTGATTTCACTTAACTCATTTCCTGGTGCTATATCAACTTTAATGATATTATCTTTATTACTAAGTAGCGATAATATGGCTTCATTCAATCGACTTAACATTGTTTTGATATGCGTAATCAACTTCGTTGAAATAATAAATGACAAACAAAAGGCAATAAATACCAAAGAGATTAACTCTAATTTTATCCTATCAATAAAATCATCCCGCTCCGCTTCTGCTAAATTTAGTCTATTTTGCAAATAAGTAATCTCTTCGTTGATTAAGCCTTCTGCTTTTACACTAACTGCTTTAAACTTTTCATTAAACTGGGTTAACTTATTCTCTGAAACATTGGAAGTAATCATCATTTTTAAATCATCTTGAATCAAAAATTGCATTGAGCTAAATGTTTTAAAAATAGTTTCAAGATTTTGTTGTTCTATTTTTGTCTCTGCATTTTCAATAACACTCTTTTTAATACTTATTAATAAAGCAAAAAAATCGCTGGCTGTTTTCTCTCTTTGTTGAACAACTGCCTTTTTTTCCCTATCAATAATAATGTCAAGAACTAGCCAAGCAAGAGAACGATTAAGCTCTTTTATTTTTTCAACTCGTCTTATTTGTTCATAACGATGGTTTTGCAACTCATGTATTACACTTAAGTTATAGGTTGAATAAAAAAATATTCCAATAATAAAAAGCGTAATTAACAATACTAAAGTAAATGCGGTGTAGAGTCTTCGTTTAATTGTCATCGATAAATTTATACCCTATTCCCCAAACAGATTTAATATACTTACTCTTTTTTGAATCATCATCAATTTTAAAACGAATATTACTGATATGCATATCAATCGTACGGTTTCGGGTATCCTCTTTTAAAGAACTATTTCTTAGTATCTCTTCTCTTGAGATTACTTTATTAGGATGATTAAGCAATAAAATAAAAATTTCTGCTTCTATTTTAGTCAATTCTAACTCACTATTATCTAAAAAAATTTGATTTGTATTTTTATTAACTTTAAAATCATTTACCATAAAAAACTCATCATTAGTATACCGTTTAAGTACCGCATTAATACGCAAAACCAACTCTCTTGGTTCATAAGGTTTTGACAAATAGTCATCAACCCCTAACTCATAACCATAAATTTTATTTCCAATGTCATCGCGTGCAGTTGAAATAATTATAGGAAGAGGCTCTATAGCTTTAAGTTTTTTAAGTAAATCAAAGCCATCCATATGAGGTAAACCTAAATCTAAAATTGCTAAATCATATCCTTGACTATTTTGTTCATACTCGGCTAATGCCTCTAAAGGGTTATCAAAACTATAGCACTCTAAATCATAATCTTTTAAATAATCACACACCAACTGTTGTAAGTTAATATCATCTTCTACTAATAGAATTTTTTTTGTCACAAAAAACCTTCATAACTATATTTAAAAACTATTATACTTAAAAATGAAAAAGAGATAAAGAGCACGTAAAAAATTACTTAATCTTCACTAAATGTTAAAACCTTTCTTTCTTAGAGTAATTAATTTTTTCAATACCTCTTTAATAGTAGATTATGATATAATAACAGCTTTATTTTTTTACGGGAATAACCATGACAGATACAATTAAAATATATAATGCCAAAGAGAACAACTTAAAAAATATTAACCTTGAAATCCCAAAAAACAAACTTATCGTTTTTACTGGAATTTCAGGAAGTGGAAAATCAACCCTGGCTTTTGATACCCTTTATGCAGAAGGACAACGACGATACATTGAATCACTCTCTGCTTATGCACGACAATTTTTAGACAAAGTGGGAAAACCGGATGTTGAAAGAATTGAAGGGCTAACCCCTGCTATTGCCATAGATCAAAAAACAACTTCAAAAAACCCACGTTCAACAGTAGGAACGATTACTGAAGTTTATGATTACTTTAGACTACTTTATGCACGAATTGGAAAACAGCACTGTCATAAATGTGGTGAACCAATCTCACATATGAGTTCTACCGATGTTATCAATCAAGTAATGAACCTACCACAAAATGCTAAACTTGTTATCTTAGCTCCCTTAGTGAACCGTAAAAAAGGAACCTTTGCAGATTTACTTGAAAGCTTACGAAACAAAGGATACGTAAGAGCTATGATTGATGGCGTTATGGTAAGACTTGATGAAGATATTGAATTAGCCAAAACTAAAATGCACACAATTAAAGTAGTCATTGATCGAGTTGTTATTAAAGAAGAGAATGAACAACGAATCGCCTCAGATGTTGAAAAAGGGCTCAAAGAGAGCTTTGGAGAGTTAGAAGTTGAAGTAATGAACCATGAAGAAGTTGGCGTCGAAAAACATCACCACTACTCTGAACACATGGCATGTTTTGATTGTAAAATCTCTTTTGAACCTTTAGAGCCTCTATCTTTTTCATTTAACTCACCCAAAGGTGCATGTCCTTCATGTGATGGACTTGGGATTCGTTATGCTTTAGATATGAAAAAAATCATTAATGAAGAGCTTCCAATTGATGAAGGGGCGGTTCGTATTATCTATGGATTTAACAAAGGTTACTATTTTAAAATGATGAAAGCCTTTTGTGATGCTGCGAATATTGATACCACGATTAAGTTTACAGACCTTGAAGAACATGAGAAAAAAGCTATTTTACATGGAGGCGTAGAAGAGGCAAAATTTACGTGGAAACGACACCGATTAACACGAAAATGGGAAGGGGTTGTTAAACTTGCCTATGACATGATAAAAGATGAAAAAGATATGGCAGAGTTCATGACAGAAAAAGCCTGCTCAGATTGTAATGCTAATCGACTCAAACCCTCTTCTCAAGCAGTAAAAGTTGCCAATAAAACTATTGGGGAGATTATTAGTCTACCCATTGAAGATGCCCATACTTTTTTCCAAAATGAAAAAAACTTTGCATACTTAAGTGAACAAAATAAAATGATTTCTGCACCAATTTTAAAAGAGATTAAAGAGCGAATCTTTTTCTTACATGATGTAGGGCTTGGATATATTACCCTGGGACGAGATGCGAGAACAATTTCTGGAGGGGAAGCCCAAAGAATTCGAGTAGCTTCTCAAATTGGTTCAGGACTAACAGGAGTCATGTACGTACTGGATGAACCCTCAATTGGTCTGCATGAAAGAGACACTAGTAAACTTATCAAAACCCTAAAAGCCCTACAAGAAAAAGGCAACACCGTTATTGTAGTTGAACACGATAAAGAGACCATAGAAGCAGCAGACTTTGTTGTTGATATTGGTCCAAAAGCAGGTAAATTTGGAGGAGAGATTGTTTTTGCGGGGAGCTTAGCAAAAATGAAACGGGCAAAAACACTCACTGCACAATACGTAACAGGTAAAAAGAAGATTAACTACCTTCATAACCGACCACAAGAGGATTTTATTGAAATTAAAAATGTCAATATTAATAACATCCAAAACCTTGACGTAGAGATCCCACTTAAAAATCTCTGTGCGATTTCAGGAGTATCAGGAAGTGGTAAATCTTCACTTATCTTACAAACCCTCCTTCCTGTAGCTAAAGAGTTACTCAATCACGCCAAAAAAGTACAAAAGGTTGATGGAGTCTCTATTGAGGGACTAGATAAACTTGATAAAGTTATCTATTTAGACCAAAGTCCTATTGGACGAACACCACGTTCAAATCCGGCAACGTATACAGGACTTATGGATGAAGTAAGAGCACTTTTTGCCAAAACAAAAGAGTCACAACTAAGAGGTTATGCCATTGGAAGATTCTCCTTTAACGTTAAGGGAGGTCGATGTGAGAAGTGTCAAGGGGAAGGTGAAATCAAAATAGAGATGCACTTCTTACCCGATATTATGGTTAAGTGTGATGAGTGTCAAGGACAACGATATAATGCCCAAACTTTAGAGATTTTATATAAGGGTAAAAGTATTGCTGATGTACTTAATATGAGCGTTGATGAAGCTTTAGAGTTTTTTATTAAAGTACCTAAAATCAATGCAAAACTTCAAACACTTTCTGATGTTGGACTTGGATACATCACTTTAGGACAAAATGCTGTAACACTTTCAGGTGGTGAGGCACAACGTATAAAACTCTCTAAAGAGTTAAGTAAAAAAGATACAGGAAATACCCTTTATATTTTAGATGAACCTACAACAGGATTGCATTTTAGCGATGTAGATAGGTTAACCAAAGTACTGCATCACTTAGTTGAATTAGGAAATTCTGTTCTTGTTATTGAACATAACCTTGATATTATCAAAAATTCTGATTGGGTGATTGATATGGGACCAGAAGGTGGAAGTAAAGGTGGAAATATTATTGCCCAAGGAACGCCAGAAGAGTTAGCCGCAACCCATAAAAAAACAGGCTCATACACAGGCTACTATTTAGATAAAGAGATTAACGCATGAGTGGAATTAACGCCTTTAACCAAGCTATCATCAATCATGAGTTCGTAGAAGCTCATGAACTTTTAGAACATGACTGGAAAACCTTAAAAAAAGCAGGCAAAAAAGAGGAAGCAAAAGCACTTAAAGGATTAATCAATGGGGCGACTGCCCTAGCCTTATACCACATAAAAAATCGTCCTGATGCCTATGAACGAATTTGGGAAGTATTTAAAAAGTATAAACCTCTTTTAGCAACAATTGATTTAGAAGAGATAGAAAAATATCAAGAAGCAGCAAAGCTTTTGGAGCGTAAAAACAGTGAATTAGTTCCTAAAGAAGGTAATTTTTAGCACAGTTAAGGTAAAAAGATTTAGGAAACTTCATTAATCTCCATAAGATAAGCTTTAAGTTTCATCATTTCATCTGTAGGGTACTGATGTTCTAATTCTCCTCTTTGAACTTTAACAAAAAAGTCTTTAGAACTATTATTGTAACCGAAATTAAGGTTTGTCAACATAAACTCTTGATAATTAGTTGTATCAATTTTAGTCTGTTTCTTAGTCTCTTTAATTTCATCACTATCTTTAACCCCTTCATAGGCTACAACCTCTTCGGTCTCTCTATCAGGTTTAAGATTTTGTAATTCCCTAGATTCATTTATCGTTTGTATCTTTTGTTGGGAGTTAAATTGAAATTGTTCTAAGTTAGGTATTAGTCCAAATTCCATGACATCCTCCTTGCAAAAACATTCTCTTACACTATTATACAAAAACGAGATTTTTTTGTCAAAATATTTTTTAGTTTAAGGTTATTGTGGTAACATATGTTGTTAATTATCTTAAAGGAGAAAACACTTTGGAAGACAGTTCCCAGAGGCAGAATTTAAATTTAAAAAATAGTAGGTCGACATGGACATTTTAATACTACTATTTGTACTTGTTATTGGCGTTTCATTTCTTTGCTCTATTTTAGAGTCTATCATTTTATCTACAAATATGTCGTACATCTCTGTTTTAGAAAAAGAGAGTCCAAAGTCTGGATCATTACTCAAAAAACTCAAAACAGATATTGATAAATCCATTGCATCTATTCTTATTTTAAATACTATTGCAAACACATTAGGAGCAACGGCAATCGGGGTACAAGCACAGACAGTTTTTGAAGGTAATCCTAATTTTGTTATGGTTGTCTCTATTGCACTAACTTTTATGATTCTGTTTGTTGCAGAGATTATTCCAAAAACAATTGGTGCCTTATATTGGAAACAACTTGCACCTTTAGCTGCACTTATTATTAACTTTTTTATTTTTATTACTTATCCAATTATTATTATCACACAATTTGTTACCAAGAAAATCTCAAATGGAAATACTAATATGGACTCCATTTCAAGAGAAGAGCTTATCCATTCAACACTATTAAGTGAAGAAGAAGGTGTTATTGGGGATTTAGAATCAGATATTATTGAAAATGCTTTATCTATTAATGCGATTAAAGTAAAAGATATTTTAACTCCACGTTCAGTGATGTATGCCATCAATAAAGGAACGAAGATTAAAGATATTTTAGAAGATAGACGAACTTATAAGTTTTCACGAGTTCCTGTTTTTGATGAAACAATTGATAATATCGTGGGAATTGTATTAACCAAAAAACTCTTTAAACAAGCTATTCGAGATAAAGATGTACCTATTGAACAAATTATGATGCCAGTATTTACCCTCAATGAAAATATCCCTGTATCAAAAGCACTCAATACATTTATCAAAAAACGAGAGCATATGTTTATTGTTTTAGATAATTATGATCAAACAGAGGGAATTGTGACCCTAGAAGATTGTATTGAAACCCTGCTTGGTTTAGAAATCATGGATGAATCAGATACTACTGCAGATATGCGAAAACTTGCCTTGCAAAAAATGAAAGAGAAAAGAAAAGAGAGAGAAGCGAAACGAAACATCTAATTGTTTCGCTTTTTTTAATAATTTACTCTAATTCTTGAGCACAACTTATACACACTGTTGACTCAGGAACAATTTTTAGCCGTTCAATATTAATGGCTTCATCACAAATATTACAATAACCAAATTCAGGTAACTCAACTCTATCATTAACAAAAAGTAATTTTTTAAGACGTAATTCACACTTTAATAGCATCGCCTCATTTACAGATTTTTCACCTATGGCTTCAAGTCTTGTCAAACGCCCCAGAGAGTTTTCAGGAGAGATAGGTTTAATTTTATCATTTAAATCACTAATCTCAGTTTTAATCTTAGTAATCTCTTCTTCAATGATAGCTTTTAGTGCCTCTTTTTCATTAACTGTCATTGAAATCTACGCTTCTACCTCTGTCTGCTCTAACTCTTTTTGAGCATCAGTTTTTAATAATTCAGCAATCTTTTCATCAATAATCTTTAGTGTACGTTCTTGCGTCTGATAAGAGATTTCAGGAAGTTCTCCTCCCCACATTTTTTCAGCCTCTTGGAAACCTTGAACTACACCTTTTCGACTCTCTTGAAGTGCTTCTAAATTGTCTCCTGATAAATTAAATACAAAAGAACTTACCCTATCAGAGGTTTGAGTTATTCCAAAAAAACCTTCATCTGAAACTAAATCTTTGGCTTCGTGGGCTGATAATTGAGTAATTGGTTTACCTTCATAACCAATAGAAGATAAAGAAAAACCATTTTCTAACTCTTTTCCAGAGAGAAAATCAAAAAGTTCCGTATTATTAGTAAGATTCATTAAAGCATTTTGTGCTGTTGTATTATCTTTTGTTACTTCTACACTTTTAAGATTCAAAAACACTTTAATGCTCTCCATGGATATGGAAAGATCAACTGCTGCATTATGCAATGTACTGTCTTGGTTCTCATAACTCTCATTATTTTCTACATTTTGAGTATTGAACTCCTGGCTTTGGGTCTCTTTGCCATAAGTTACATTAGCTGAATATGCATTATATAATAAAGAGCTATCTATTGTTTCTATATTCATAAGATACTCCTTTTTACAATATAGCTAATTATTACTTACCAAAGATTAAAATTAGCTTAAAATAATTTTTCAACTATTTTTTTCTATTTATACATTTTTTAAGGCTAAATGACTATGTTATCGTTAGTTTAAGTTGATTTGATTTTTTACACGACATAGTTATGTCATGTAAAATTTCAAAAAAATAGTAATAAAATTATAAATTAAAGAGTTTTAGCAAACTCTTTGTACTTCATATCCGATTTTAAAATATGATTTAAAAGCCACTCTTTTAAAAAGGCTAAGAGTTCTGTATAGACACTTTTATCAAAAGTAAGCGTTCCCAAACAAAAATTAGTTGTTTTTTCAATGAAATCTAAATGCTCTAATTCATGAGAAACAATTTCTGGAAAATCAATCTTTTTCATATATGCTTCTTCTGAAGTAAAGTGATACTTAATATAATCTGTCATTTTTGTAAGAACATCTGAAACCACTTCAGAATCATTCTCTACATCATGGCGTTCTATAAGTTCATTAATCATCTCTATTAACTTCTTATGTTGTTGATCCATCTCTTCATTACCAACACTAAAGCTATCTTCCCAAATTATCTTTTCCATATGAGTTCCTAAAATTAATCCTAATAATCATACCAAATTTTATTATAAATTTAAGAATTTTAAATTATTTTCATCTAAAAATTAGCAATAATAGTTATAATTTTTTAAAATTTATCCCACTTTATGGAATTTAATATGATTAACACCTTTTTAGAGAACTATCAAAGTACTATTATTTCTACCCTTGATAAAACCCAATCTCCCTTTACTAGTTATGCTCCATTTATCTATAAAAATCACTGCTTTTATATCTATATTAGTGATATTGCAAAACATGCTCAAAACCTTCAAAAAGATAATCGATGTTCTCTTTTTTTTATTGAAGATGAAAAAGAGGCAAAAAATATTTTTGCACGGCAACGTGTAGTACTACAATGTAAAGCTACAAAAGTCAAAGAAAAGATAAAAAAAGAGAACCTCTTAGCAGAGTTTGAGACTAAATTTGGGAACATCATGCAAATGCTTACTTCTATGCAAGATTTTAATCTTTATGAAATCAAACCCTTAAAAGGTGAAGCAATTTTTGGTTTTGCACAAGCGTATGATATTGAATGTCTACCACAACTGACTTTAAAAGAGAGAGAAAACCAAAAAGCGCATATGAATAAATGATAGAACAAAGAGAGACCTGTTACAACTGTTACCGTCCTAAGAGTAGTTGTATGTGCCAATATATTCATAAAATATCAACAAATACAGAATTTATTATTCTCATGCACCCAAAAGAGTATCGAAAAACAAAAAATGGAACAGGGCACCTTACCCACATATCATTACCAAACTCAAAAATTGTTGTTGGCATTAACTTTTCACAAAATGACTTTATTAATCAACGAATCAAAGACACAACAAAAAACTGTTTTGTTCTCTACCCGCATGAAGATGCCATTGAACTAAATAGACACTCTATTCAAAAAGAGAACAAAACCAATGTAATCTTTATCATTGATTCAACATGGGCATGTTCAAAAAAAATAATACGAGAGAGTTTAAACCTACGAAACTTACCAAAAATAAGTTTTACCCATACCCACAACTCAAACTTTCATATAAAAACGCAACCTGCAAACTATGCTTTATCCACAATAGAATCAACCCTATTAGTTCTAAAACATCTTCACCATCATAAAATTGAATCCATCTCACCGCAAGCATTCAAAAAATTCTTAATGCCTTTTAAAAAAATGGTTGATTATCAATTAAATTGTGCCCTTGAAACAAGTGGAAAAAAAGTGCGTTATAAAAACAGAGAGGATTTATAGAAATCGTGAAAGATTTTTGCAAGTATAAGTGATGTCTTTTAAACTTAGTTGATGTTCCTCTTTTAAAACATGAAGTAAAAAACGTACTTCAGCATTGGTAAAACCGTCTTGTTCTTTCTCTTTAATATTTACCTCATCACTTTTAAGATAAACACGATTTAACTTTCCACTAACATGCTTAACATAATAGACAATATCGTAGGTTTTTGTATTAATCTTTTCTATTGTTACGATAACCTTTTTTATCGCTCCTTCATAATTTGGAACCAAGGTTAAAAAATCTTCATTACTTAAATAACCCACATAAAGTTTACTAAAAATATCAAAATAGAGCCCCAAACGTGTCGAGGTAAAAAACTTTAAATCAACCGTAAACTTTGAGTGAGAACGACATTTTTGTAAAATCCACTCTAATGTTTGAAAATATTGAAATTTTTTATACTGAATATCCGTTGTTTCAACAAATTTTATATTTTTATAATCACTTAAAAATTTTGTATTATTAGCTTGGTATAAAATATCATTGAGTAGTTTCTCATCAGCTAACTCTTTAGTTACCCAAATAGTACAATAACTTGGAAAACGTTTTAATCCAACAGAACCTTGAGTTAAAACAATCAAAGCCTTAATTTGTAAATGGGGAAACAAGACTTTGAGCAAAGCCTGTTTTTTATAAAGACGTTTATTCAAACTTGCCGTTTTCTTAGAAGTACTCATTTCAACAAAATAAAGACTATCTTTAGTAAAAAACATGGCATCGTATTCACTAATATCTTTATAAGCACTCTTATAGACAATTTGAGCACTCTTATCAATAAGTAAGCCACTTTTATGATAAAGTTTATGCTGTTTTTGATGAGGACCTTTAAGAATAAACTTAGTAATTGCATTGTTACTATTAGCAAAGGCTAAAAGATGTTCATAAATTATATTTTCAAACACTTCACCTTTAAAACTACTATATGCGGATAGATAAGAAGGAGACTCTTTATCCACCCCTTTTTTTAAAAGACCTTTTAATCGTCTTTTATCATATTTATAATGAAATAGATTGTTTCGTATTTTGCTAGTATTAAGTGTTTTAATATCTTCTGTTATTTTAAATGGGTACAAATTTATTCTTTTTATCTATAATTAATAAGAGTATATCTTTTTTTTGCAAAAAATAACGTAAAATGGCTATAATACTGCCATGAAATACATATTGATACTTTTGTTCACGCTACTGCTTTTTACAGGTTGTTCGATCAAATATGAGAGACCAAACAGGACTTCTCTTCCTCAAGAAAATATTGAAACTATTCACCAATTAAGTTTGGCAATTACTCAACTCTCTGCAACCATTAATCAAAATGAAGCAAAAAAGGTTGCTACTATTGCTACACTTTATCCCTTAGAGCTTGCCAATGAATACCAACTTGTCAAACCACCTCTTTTTCACAATACACTTATCAATATGAAATTAAAAAAACGAGGATTTTGTTATCACTTTGCCCAAGATATTTCACAAAAGTTAAAAAAACTACAACTTAAAACCATTGAATTACGATGGGCAACACATAAAAGGCAACAGTACTGGGAACATAATGCTATTGTCTTAACTGCAAAACAACAATCTTTTAAACAAGGTATCCTTTTGGATGCCTGGAGAGACTCTGGTAAACTTTACTGGAACCATGTTTATAAAGACAATGCCTATGACTGGAGTGAGGATTTACTTAAAAGCCAATACTACGGAACTAAAAATAACTAAGGGAGAATACCTTGAAAAAAAATATCTTAATTACTGGATGTAGTTCAGGTCTTGGACTTGCACTAACACAACTCTATTTAGAAAAAGATTACCATGTTTATGGTATTGCACGTAATAATCCTAATATTAACCATAAAAACTTTCATTTTACAACATGTAATTTAAGCAATACCTCACTTATAAAAAAAAGCTTATCCTCTTATTTAAACACAATTGCTACATTTGATATTGTCTACCTTAATGCAGGTATGTTAGGGAATATTAATACCATGGGTGAATTAAGTCTTGAAGATTTAAAAACAACCATGGAGATTAATGTTTATGCCAATAAAGAGCTTCTAGATATTCTCTCTTTACTTGATGTTAAAACCGTCATAGCTATCTCTTCTGGAGCGTCAGTTAATGGTTCTAAAGGATGGGGAGCTTACTCACTTTCAAAAGCCTCATTAAATATGTTAATCAACCTTTATGCAAAAGAGATGACGAATAGTAAGCTTTTTGCCGTTGCCCCAGGAGTTATAGAAACACCCATGACGGATATTATACGTTTTGAAATTGATGAGGAAGCCTTTCCTTCAGCTAAAGTTTTAAAAGAGGGAATTATTCAAAGTCCAAAAGAAGCAGCCAATAGACTTCATAGCTTTATTGAAAAAAGTGAAGCATTTGAAAGTGGTAGTTTTTTAGATGTTCGAAAAATTTAACTAACTAAAACTTATACCAATATAGTGGGGTATGATAAATATCATCAACCCTACTTTCATAATATATTGGCTCATTTCGAAAAGCAAAAGTACTACTAAGCACCTCTATTGAAGTACTCTCTTTTTTAATTTTTACTAATAATTTTTCCATACCTTTAGGAAAAAGATAACACACATAAAAAGCCTCTTCAAAAGGCAAAATTAGATAATTTTTTCGATAGAGTTCAAGGTTTTTAAGATTAAGTAGATGTTTAAGAATGTAAGAAATCAACCAAGCAAAAAAAGAGAGTTCATACCCTACAATACGTTTTTTTGGAAACTGTACTGCTAAATAAATTGCTAAAGAACCAAACCCTGAACCTAAATCAACAATAGTACTTTTTGAACTGTTTTCAAGAAGCTTAACCATCTCTAAGGCTACTTTTTTTGAAGTTGGCATGGGTGAAATACCAATAATAAAACTTTGGATTACAATAACCAAAACAATCAATAAAAGCGTTATAAATAAAATGTATTCAAACATTTAATAATTGTATAATAAACTTCTTCAAAGCAATATAAACAAGAATCATTTCAAACTCTTATGATAAAATAGCACCAAAAAAGGTTAGCTTTGTCGTTATATTATGTTTTTGACCTACTTCTTATACTTCTTACTATTTTTTTAAGTTACTATAGCTATCAAAAACGCCTCTATGTTAAACTCTTTGATTACTTTAAACTTTTTATACTGATTACACTCAGTGCAAAACTAGCATCCACTACCGGAGTCTATTTACAAAAGCTTTCCATTACAAAAGCAGACTCCTATGCTGTTTTATTGCTCATTGCTTTTACAATAAACTTCTCTTTTTTCTATTTTGGATATAACTATTTTTTTAAATTTATCAATCGTTATATTGATAGTAAAAAATTGCGCGAAAATATTGCTAAGGTAGTCACTGTTATTGAAGTGGTTATTGTCATAACTTTTCTCTTATACGCCTTTATGCAACTTCATATTACAAAAGTATACCTCTACCCTATTATTAAGCAATCCTTTTCATATAGTTATATTCAATCCTTTTATATGCATTTTTTAAATGATGACTTTACTCATATGATTCTTAATTCTGATTCAGGAGTAAACCATAAAGAAGTTCTCTTTAACTCCTTTAAAAAAGCATTTTAGGCATTGTATCTATTATAGCTATGAAATGACTTTTAAATTTTCTAAGGCAAAATCCCAATTAACTAATGACCACCAACCTTTAATATAATCAGGCCGTACATTACGATAATCAATATAATACGCATGTTCCCATACATCTAACGTTAAAAGTGGTATGAACCCTTGAGTAATAGGAGTTGCTGCATTTGATGTTGTTACAATTTTTAATTTTCCACTGTCCACAACGAGCCAAATCCAACCAGAACCAAAAAAGCCTACTGCTGTGGTTGTAAACGCCTCAATAAACTTTTCAATACTGCCAAAATCACGTTCTAATAACACTTTAAGTTCACCTTTTGGAACGGTAACTTTAGGACTTAAGGAATGCCAAAAAAAGTCATGATTATAAATTTGCGCAGCATTATTAAACACTGCACCATCTGCAATGTTAATAAGTTCTACTAAGCCTTTACTTTCATAAGGTGTTTGCACAATCAAATCATTTAGCTTATTAACATAAGTTTGATGATGTTTTCCATAGTGAAAACTTAATGTCTCTTTTGACATATGAGGTTCTAAAGCATCCATAGCATATGGTAATTGCATTAATTCATGTTTCATAATAACCCCTTTAATTCATTTATTATTAAGGTTACTGCAAAAAAAATAAAACTCCAATAGTTTTTTAAATTAACTTAAATTACTCAGAAAGTGTTGCCTTTTTAAGCTTACGTATATTAAGTACCATCAAAATGGAAATAATAAAAGCAACAACAAAGAAAGCTGAAAAAACATATAAGGTTTGAGAATAACTCCCTGTCATATCTTTCACAATAGAGATAATCAAAGGACCAACTAATCCTGCAGCTGCCCATGCTGTTAAAATATACCCATGAATTGCTCCTAACTCTTTGGTTCCAAAAATGTCCCCAATATAAGCAGGAATGGAAGCAAACCCACCCCCATAACAACTCATAATAAAATAAAGTGTGATTTGAAAAAAAGCAATTTGTGTAAAAGAGGGTAAAATATAAAAAGCAACGGCTTGAGTTGCAAAGAAAATAACATAAACAATTGGTCGCGTTAAGTAATCAGATAAAGAAGCCCAAAAGATTCGCCCTGCTCCATTAAAAATTCCCATTAGACCAACTGCAGCAGCAGCTGCAATTGCTGATATTCCTACTACTTCTTGAAGTAATGGTGAAGCAACACCAATAATAGCAATACCACACGTTACATTAATAAACAGCATCAGCCAAAGACCATAAAACCTTGGTGTTTTAACTGCTTCTTTAACCCCTAAATAAGCTAAATCTTTTTTGAGTTTCTTTTTACCCTCTTCAAGTTTTTTCTTAAACTTTTTAGGAAGATAGTTCTCTTCTGGGGCTTCTAGATAAAGAGCAGAAGCAAACATAACGACAAAATAAACAGCACCCAAAATAAAAAAAGTTCCAGCAATTCCTACTGCTTCAATCAGTATTTTAATAGTTGGTCCCCACACTGCAGATGCAAAACCAAACCCCATAATTGCTAATCCTGTTGCCAGACCTCTTTTATCAGGAAACCATTTCACTAACGTTGATACAGGAGAGATATACCCTATTCCTAAGCCACAGCCTCCAAGTACGCCATAAAAAAAGTATAATAAAAGTTTTGATTCCATCAAAATAGCTAAGCCTGAACCTGCTGTTCCTAAACCAAAAAATGAAGCTGCCAATAAAGCAGAAACTTTAGGACCATTTCTCTCTACAAACTTACCCATAAGTGCAGCAGAAAGCCCAAGAAAAAAGATTGCAATACTAAAAGCAATAGTAACATCTGTTAAACTCCATATTAACGCTTCTTGAATTGGTTTAACATAAACACTCCAAGCATACACTGAACCAATACAAATATGCACTCCAACTGCAGATAAAGCCATTAGCCATCGGTTTTTTTCAATCATTACTCTTCCTAAAATATAAAAATAGATTGGATTTTAGCAGTATAAGTTAATAAATAGATAAAAAAGGTAAATTATTTTTTACTTTTTTTAGAATAAGTCAAAAGTTATTGTTTTAGGGTATTTTTATAGTAAGGATGGTGACAGAGATATTGAGAAAACTAAATATACTCTTGAACTAAAGTTAATGTATTTCCTGAGTAGTCGTTAAAATGAGCAAGTAAATAACCATCTTCTGTTGGTTCAGGAAAAGAGTGAAAAATAACACCTTTATTTTTTAAAGTTTTACACTCATCTTTAAGATTTTGGGTTAAAAATGACAAAGCGATAAAACGTCCAATCATTTCAGGAAATTCAGAACCATCCTCTAAAATCAACGAACAATCTCTTCCTTGATACCCAATGCAACGTCTCTGTTTATCGACAAATGTTTTTTTAAAGCCTAATATATTTTCATAAAACTTTGCATCTTGCTCTAAATCTTTAGAAAATATTCTTATTGCATCATCTTTCATAATAAATCCAATCAAGTGGTACTTTAATTATAATACTATAATCTTTAAATTATCTTATAATTTTATTTATTATTTTATAGAAATGATAATTCACCTTGCTTTAATAATCACTACTTTATGTATTAAACTTAAAACTTAAGTAAAGTAACGATATACTCATTATTCATAGATTTTTTCACTTAGGCTTTATATGCAATTTTTAAAGTATCTACTTTTTTCAATACTACTTGCACTTACAATTTCTGCAAAAGATATCTATCCTACATTTATCTTAAGTTCAAAAGGATTTGTTAACGATTTTGTTTATGATAATGGCAAACTTTATGTAGCAACCGATATTGGAACAGTTGAAGTCTTCGATCTTTACCAACAAAAACTTATTCACGAGATTACACTACCTCACTTAACTACTACAAAAGGGGCTTTAGTTCCACCCAAAGTTTTAAGTGTCGATCGATTTAACAATAAAATGTTAATTGTTAGTACAACAATAAAAGGCTTTCGAAATGTTTGGTTACATGATGGTCAAAATCTAACACAACTTGTTTCAACTAAAAAAAAGCTTACTATCAAAGAGGCACGTTTTATTGATGATGAAAACTTTATGTTTGCAACCTTAGGACATGAAGTGATACGTTATAACAATAAAGATAGCTACAAAGCATACTCAACCCATGTTGAAGAAAGCACCTTTTCAGATATGACACTTAGTCGTGATAAACAACAAGTTTTAAGTGCTTCAGAGAGTGGTCGTGTCACCGTTACTGATACTAAAAGTGGTAAAATTCTAAAAACGTATGAATCTCAGAATGTAGATAATATTTATAAAATTGCTTATGAAAATGGTACCATTATCACTGCAGGTCAAGACAGACGTGTTGGGGTCTATCCCAAAGATGGAAAACCTTATCATATCAAAAGTAATTTTTTAGTCTATAGCGCAAGTTTAAGCCCAAGTGGTAAAACAGGTATTTATAGTAGTACAGAACATAACTACTTACAACTTTTTGATATACATAGCAGAAAACTAAAAGAGCGACTTATTGGACACTATGCACCACCAACAACAATTAAGTTTATCAATGAAAAAGAGTTCTTTTCAAGCGGTGATGAAAAAAATATCTTCTATTGGAACCTTTTTATCAAGTAGTTATTTAACGTATTTGGTTAAAAAAGCCTCTCTGTTTTTAATAAAAGCCATCATACAATCTTTACAAACACACGCTTTCATTCTTTTTTCAAGAGGAATATACTCCCTTAACTCCTCAGGAATTGGAAAATCATAACACCAACAAGCTGTTTTTTCATCAACCATACAACCATTGTTTTTACCACAAAAAGGGCAGAGTTTTTCATTAATTTGATTCACAATTCTCTCTTTTAAAAACAAGATTTTTTAAGGCACGTTCTTCATCTAAAGAAGGAAAAGTTTTAGGATTATCTAAACGCTTTAAAAACTTAAATGAAGGAGCATACTCTTCAAATATTTTCTTTAAAAAAGTGGTGTCTAATTCGGGGGCATTTAAACAAGCTAAAACCGTACACTCACAACTAGCTAACCTATCTAAACGTTTGATAATTTTAATATAATCCTTTGAAGCAGCAAAACTTCCTTTTTGAAAGGATGGTGGATCAATAATAATTAAATCATAAGGTCCCTCTTTTTGAATTCTACTCCAAGATTTTAAAATATTATAAGGCATAAAATGAACTTTTTTTGTATCAAGATTATTAATACGGTGATTATCTCTACCTGTACTTAAAGCACCTTTTGCCATGTCTACATTAACCACCTTTGAGGCATTAGCACTTACAGCACTAACTGAAAATGCACACGTATATGAAAAAAGGTTTAATATATTTTTCTCTTTGGCTTCTTGTTTTATAAAGGCTCGTCCCTCTTTCATATCAGCAAAAAAACCAATATTTTGATTACTTATCATATTTAACCGATACTTTAAATCATCCTCATAAGCAAAAACTTCTAAAGGTAAAGTTCCAAATAAAACCTCATTTGGCTGTTGTTGTAAATAGCGTCGTTGTAATAAAACAGCTTCAAACATCTCTTTTTTATAAAGTATTTCAAAAATCTTTAAAAGTTTTTCTTCTAAAGCCATATCAATAGGTGAATAAAAAGCGATATAAAGCACTTTATCAATAACATCTATGGTTAAAAACTCAAAACCTTCATAACACTCCCCTCTTCCATGAAAAATACGTTTATACTCTTTAAAGTGGTGTTCAAGTTGCGTAAAAAGTCTCTTTTCTAAATCATCAATTGTAAATTTTTTCATGATAGAAATATAGCGTAACCTTAATGAAAAAATAAATAAACAAACTCTGCATGAAGTTGCGTTATAATAGTTAAAAGGAGTTAAGAAAAATGGCAATTGGTATTTTATGTTCAGGTGGTGATTCATGTGGTATGAACCCTGCTTTAAAAAGTTTTGTTGATTATGCTTATTCAAAAAATGAAACCCCTTATTTTATTTATGAAGGATTTGAAGGATTGATTGAGAATAAAATCCAAAAGGCGGAACATAAAGATGTTGCTGGAATTTTGCACTTAGGTGGAACTATTATCAAAACCTCCCGCTCACAGCGTTTTTTTGAAACCAAATATCGACAACAAGCCTATGAAAACTTACTTAAACATGATATTGATAAACTTATTGTTTTAGGAGGAGATGGTTCGTTTAAAGGTTTACATACTTTTTCGCAGGAGTTTCCTATAAGTTTTATTGGTATTCCAACCACCATTGATAATGACATCTATGGAACAAACTACTCCTTAGGTGTAGATACCGCACTAAATGTTATCAAAGATGCGTTAGATGATATTAGAGATACCTCGTCTTCCTTTAAACGTGCATTTGTTGTTGAGACCATGGGAAGAGACTCTGGTTATTTAGCAGCAGTTTCAGCAATAACAAGTGGTGCAGAAATCTGTATTATTCCAGAAAGCAGTTTTAACTTAAAGACTATCAAACAACGTTTACAAAAAGAGTTAAAAGAAGGTCGAGAGTATATTTTAGCCATCGTAGCAGAAGGAACAAAAAAAACCAAAGAGATAGCTAAGTTTTTAGAAAAAAACATTGGAATTGAGACCCGTGTTATTGTATTAGGGCATATTCAACGAGGTGGAAATCCTACTGTTTTTGAAAGACGCATGGCACATGCATTTATAATAGCCTCGATGGATAAACTCTTAGATACTAAACATACGCAAAGCATTTGTGTTTATACTCAAGAGCAGTTTCAATTCATTTCAACACAAGAAGTTATTTCCAAAACAAAAACTCTTGATGAAAAGCTACTACTACAAATCCACTCCATGACAAAATAATCAAAAAAGGAAATAGATGCATTTTTCAAAACTCTACCAAGGTAGATTAATCAAACGGTATAAACGATTTTTAGCTGATATTATACTAGACTCTGGTGAAACAATCACAGCTCACGTACCAAATAGTGGTGCTATGACAAGTTGTATTGAAGAAAATTGCCCTGTTTGGGTAACTTTTCATGATAATCCTAAACGCAAACTAAAATATACTTTAGAATTAACACAAATGAAAGAACAACTCATTTGTACTAACACAGGAATTGCAAATAAAATAGCTATAGAGGCTATAAATAATAACACCATAAAAGAGCTTCAAGGTTACAGTTCACTCAAACCTGAACAAAAATATGGGCAAAATAGTCGTATAGATATTTTACTGGAAAATGAAAATGAGAAATGTTATGTAGAAATAAAAAGTGTCAGCTTACGTATTGATGATATGTTGGCTTTTCCTGATGCTGTTACTTCACGAGGTCTTAAGCACTTACAAGAGTTAAGCCAAATGGTTAAACTTGGTCATCGAGCAGTAATGCTCTATATTATTCAACGAACTGACAATGCAAAGTTTCGATTAGCCCACGAAATAGATAAAAAATATGCACAAGCTTTTAAAGAAGCTAAAAAAGAAGGAGTTGAAGTATTAGTTTATCAATCTCATATTTCACAAGAAGAGATATTTATTGAAAAAAGTATTGAAATGGTTGAAGAAGAGTAACCATTTCAACCTTATTGTATTAAGTGAGCTCAACACCACAGTTATTACAGTTTTTACGAAACCATCCACGTCCTGGGAACTTCTTACACTTAGGACACTTCCAATAAAGAAAGGTAAACCCTCCATAAATTACAAAGGCAGCAAGTGCGGCATTAAACCAAACATCTTTTGCTAATCCTAAAATTCCATCTAACTCTTTTATAGTAATGACTATATTTGGTGCTAATACTAAAAAGAAAAGTCCTGCTACAACCTTTGCATTAAAGATTACCTTAGCAAACTCTTTTTTTACCTGATCATCTCTCATCATTTTCCCTTAAAAAAATCTCTTGATATTATAGATGAATTAGTTAAAAAAGATATTAAAAGAATAATCTACCATTTCACATAAGAAAAACTTATTTTACTTAATTTAAATTATTAAATTTTTACTAAGTTTTTACAGTTATAATTATAAGAAAGGATTATAATGAACACATTTGATAAAATTAGAGCATTTTGTAAAAAGTTTAGAATATTCTTAGGAATAACCCTTATCTTTATAGGAATTTACACTGGAATTATATGGTTTTACTTAGGAGTTATCCCTCTAATTGCAGGGCTTGTTGACTTTTGTCCTCTTTGTATTATTAGTAAAAAGTGTACGCCAAAAAATTTACAAGAGAAACCGCAAGCTTAATCTTTAAAAACTTTATAGATAGCACCACTATCTGTAGAGAAATAGATATTCCCCTCAGGAGATTGAATTACCTGTCGTATTCTCTCTCCTAAATCTTCAAATAAACGCTCCTCTTCAACTACTTCATACTTATCATTTAACACAATACGATTTAAATGACGCATTTTAAGTGCACCTATAAAAAGACTACCTTTCCAAGAAAGAAACTTATCTCCACTATACACTAGTAATGAACTTGGCGCAATAGATGGCGTATAGACTTTAAGTGGTTGCTGCATCCCTTTTTTATGGGTACCAATGCCCACTGCTAAAGGAGACCAATACTCTTTCCCATATGAAATTACCGGCCAACCATAATTAGCACCTTTTTCAATAAGATTAATTTCATCACCACCCCTTGGTCCATGTTCACTACTGAAAAGCAGTTGACGTTCTTTATCAAAAAAGAGCCCTTGAGGATTACGGTGCCCATAACTATATATCTGCGGTAAACTACTCTTTTCTTTATTAAATGGATTATCATGAGGAAGCATACCATCAAGTTTTAAACGAAGAATAGAGCCCGCATGATTTTTTCGATTTTGAGCATTTAATCGAACACCTCTATCTCCTATACTCATATAAAGGTATCCTTTATCATCAAAGGTGATTCGACTACCAAAGTGCCGTGTTGTCTCACTACTTACCTTACTAATAAAAATATCCGTCCAGTTCTCTAAGTGATTGTTCTTAAACTTTGCACGAGCTAACGCAACCGTACCACTACGGTTATCCCTTTTGACATAAGTAAAGTAAAGATAATTATCTTCTAAAAAATTAGGTGAAGCTTGAACATCCAAAAGTCCACCTTGTCCCATATAAAGCACCTCTTTTTTATCAATATAAGATACTTTTTGACTCTTTAAGTCATATAACCCAATCTTGCCACTTTTTAATGTAAAAAGAAGTTTATCATTACTTAAAAAGGTCATTCCCCATATAACACCTTGCGTTTCTTGAAAAAGTTTTTCTATTTCATAATGCTCTTTTGCATGCACGTTTATCAATAAAAAAATGCAAAAAAGTAAAAAATATTTTTTTAAGACTTGATAATTTCTCATAGTTTCATATCTCCCATAATACTTTAAGTTTTTAATAAAAATATATAATCTCTATTTTCATTGTATTCAAATAGATTTAAACAAAACTATAAAGAAATCATTACTTATACGACACTTATTTTTCTTTTTTACACTTTTATTTAAACTTTGTTTTGCTATGTTTTTGCTACACTTCGAAAAAAGAAAAAAGGAGCAGTATGGCAAGGGCCAGTGCACGACATATTTTAGTTGAAAAACAACACTTAGCAAAAAAACTAAAAAAAGAGATACTTAAAAAAGATTTCACCTTTGAAAAAGCGGCTAAAAAATACTCTAAATGTCCTTCAAGTAAGCAAGGTGGAGATTTAGGAAGCTTTAAAAAAGGTGACATGGTTAAAGAGTTTGATAAAATTGTATTTGGTGGAGAACTTAATCGAATCCACGGACCTATTAAAACAGAGTTTGGATTTCACCTTATAGAAATCACATCACGTAGTTAAAAAAGCTCCATAAACAACTATCTATTTAACTGTTTATTTGTTTTATTAGTAGCTTGTGCCTCATAAGGGTTTTGTGGCCAATAGTGTTTTTTATACTTACCACGAAGCTCTTTTCTAACCTCATCGTAACTGTTTTCCCAAAAACTTTTTAAATCGTAGGTGATTTGTATTGGTCTTTGAGCAGGACTTAAAAGTTGCATCTGTAGTGATACCTTTCCTTCATATATCTTGGGTGTTTCCATCAGACCAAATACCTCTTGTAATTTTACTGCTAATACCGGCGTTTTATTATTACTATAATCAATAACTATCTTTGAACCACTAGGCACTTTTATATGTGTTGGAGCAAGACTTTCTAAATGCTGTTGTGCTTCCCAAGGTAAAAGTGATAAAAGCATAGTGTACGTATCAAGCTTTTCAAGTTCCTTGACACTTTTAATATCGTTTAAAAAGGGTTCCAACCATTGATCAAGACTTGAAAGTAAATACTCATCATCAAAAGATTGAAAAGCATCATCATACAAACTGATAAAACTAACTCTCTCTTTTAATTGATTTGCTTTTTTACTCCATGTTAAAAGTTCGAGCCCCTCACATTTTACTAAATTTAATAGAAGAAATTTCATATCCCTATCTTTGATATTTTCACAAGGTTTTGATTCCAGTTCACATTCATGAAAATAGAACTTCTCTTTGATATTAAGTCTATTATTAGACTTATCATAATGTACCTCTTCTTTGATAGTTATATCTTCACTAAAATAGGCTTTGATAGTTTCCAATTCAATTGGTATTGCACTACCAATAAAACTATTTTGTTCTTTAGCATGCAAATTAGCTACAACTAAAAAAGGAGTATTAAAAAGCCTATCCTCTTTTACTAAGAGTGCTCCTTTTCCATTACTAAGTTTATAACTATACTCATTAGCTTTTCGCAAAATTGCTAATCTATCTGGATATGCAAAGAGTAAAAGTGTTGCAACTATTTCTGAATTAACTTTAGTACTGCTCTTTTTTATCTCTACAACGGATGTTAAACGTTTATAAAAAAACTCTGCTTGTCTTTTCGCCTCTTTAAAACGATGTATATTCACACTGGTTGTATCATTCTCATATACTGCACTAAATCGATGATACAAATTACTATCAATGCTGTTAGCAAAAATATCTTTTTCACTCAATAATGAAGCCAAAATTGAAGCCTCTTTTGCAAAACCTAACGCATTAGCTTTCAAAACCATAAAGCCCAATCGTGGATGCATACCTAAACGAAGTGCAGATTCTCCAAAGCTAGTGATGCCTAAATTATCATTTATCATATGAAGCTCTTTTAACAACTCCCAAGATTTATCTATTTTCCCTCTTGATGGAGTATCCAACCAAATCAGTTCATCAAAGCCTTTGGCTCCCCACTGTGAAAGTTGTAGAAGTACTTCACTTAAATCACTACGCAGTATCTCTGGTTCACTCTCTTCTTGTAATAATCTTTTCTCATGCCAGAATCGATAACAGACACCTTGATTTAAACGCCCTGCTCGACCAGCTCTTTGAATAGCACTTTGTTTAGAAATAAACTGCTCTTTTAAATAAATCATTCCATTATTCTCATTATAAAAGGATGCTTTTTCTAAACCTGTATCGATAACAACTCGTACCCCTTCAATGGTCACAGAGGTTTGAGCGATATTAGTACTCAGTATAACTCTTCGATTAACACTTGGCAATAATGCTCTATCTTGCTCTTTTTTACTAAGGTTTGAATACAAAGGCAGTACATCAACCTCTTCTAAACTATTCAATGCTTCAGCTGTTTGTCGTATAGACTTTTGTCCGCTTAAAAAAACAAGAATATCCCCCTGTTCTTTTTTTATTGCCTCTTTTATTAAACTTACTGTTTTAGGAACTATCTCTTTAATACTTGGATGTTTTTCATTCTCTTTTAGATAGTGGTACGTAATGGGGAATGTTCGCCCATGTGAAGTGATAACTGGAACTTCACCTAAAGTCTTAAGTAACTTTTCTTGATGTAAGGTTGCAGACATGATTAGAAGTTTTAAATCATCTCTTAAAAGCTCTTGCACTTGAAGGCTCAGTGCCAAGGATAAATCCGTATGAATTGAGCGCTCATGAAACTCATCAAAAATCACCAATGCCACATCACTAAGCTCTTGATCAGATTGAAGTTTTCTCACCAATATTGCTTCAGTAACAACCAAAACTTTTGTCTTTTTAGAAAAGCAAGACTCCATTTTAATTTGATAACCTACCGTTTGACCTACTTCTTCACCCAAAGTTTTTGCCATTTGAGTTGCTACCATACGGGCAGCCACTCGTCTTGGTTCTAGCATGATAATCATCTTATCTTCAAGCCAGGGTTCATCTAACAGTAAGATAGGAACAACCGTACTCTTACCAGCTCCTGGAGGAGCTTGTAAAATAAGTTGATTATGATTTAATAAAGTAGATTGTATTTGAGGTAATACCTCATAAATAGGAAGCTTTTTCATAAACCTATTATATTATTGAAGCTTTTTAGAAGTATCATAAACCAATTCATAGTAGTTATTATTGTTAAACTCAAACTCTTGTATCACTTCTAAATTGAGTTTTCTTGTATGGGCTTCAAAAGAGCGAGGGTTAATTTTATTGATAAATGTTACTAAAATAGGATATTTTTTTGCCATTTGTTCTCTTGCAAACTCAAAAATAGTCTCTAAAACACCACTTCCCCGTACAGATTTGTCAATACATACTGGACCATATTGATAGGAATTATCAACGGTTAATGTTTGACCTAGATATTGAAGTTTTGGTAAATCTTTCATCATATGAATAAACATTGGCCAAGCTGACCAAAACTGCCATGAAGCACACATTACGTAGGCTACTATCTTCTCATCTTTTAGAGCAATAAACAGACCTTGTTCTTCATTAATGAGTTTTGTCAGCTCCTCTTTTGTAAAAGCTGTTGTCACAAAACCATCTTTTTTATCCTCTTCTTCTATAGTATCAATTTGATACTTACTATGCAGTTCTAAAACTCTATCTATATCTTCTAAAGTGGCTATTTTTAATTGCATTTTATTCTCCCAAAAAAAAAGATACTAGCATGAATTTATATAATTGAGCCTTATGAAAAATCATTACTGCATCCACTCATGCACCTCTTTACCTAAACATACTGGCACCTCTAAAGGAATATTATGACTGGTTCCTTCAC
>CAZIES010000015.1:0-1460 GCA_964538295.1 uncultured Arcobacter sp.
GGAAAAGGTATTTGAATAACCGGTTCACAAATATCAATTTTGACATCCAAGGCAAAGTCAAGACTTCGTTGAAATATGGTTTCATCATGATCATCAAAACCAAAAAGCATCGCAGAATCAACAACAATACCATGACGATGAAGTTTTTCAATACGCGCTTTAATTTCATCAACTTTTACAAACCCTTTACCTGTTCCTTTTAAAGCTTCTTGAGAAGGGGTTTCAAGTCCAACTAAGACATAGTTTAATCCACTTTTTGCTGCCAGTTCCAAAAACTCATCATCATCGGTAATGGAAATATCTGTGGCCACACTCCAATTAATACCTAAAGGAGTTATGGCTTCAAAAAGTTTTCTAGTCCACGCTTTATCAACAGTTAAATTATCTGCATGAAGTTCAAAATATTGTGCTTGAGAACTGACAATCTCTTCAACTATATTCTCTATTGGTCGGTAACGAATTTTGCCTAACATATTTGGTACCACACAGAAATTACATTTATAAGGACACCCACGACTTACCAAAACAGTCCAACAATGCCCATAATCTTCAATCGGTACCAAATTAGTAGGATAAGGTTTTAAGTTCTCTAAAGCTAATGGCATGGTACGTTTATAGGTTGTTTTTAAGACTCCTGTTTGCTCATAGTCATCTAAAAGGTCATCAATAACCCCTTCACTCTCCCCTAAAATAAGCGTTTTAGCGTATTGAAGTCCTTCATTGGGTAGGGCAGTTACATGTAAGCCTCCTAGAAAAACAATCTTACCAAGCTTTTGAAACTTAGAAGCTATCTCATAACCTTGAAAAGCATCAGGCGTTGAGAAAAAGACACCTATAATATCAGCATCACTTTTATAGTTAACTTTATGTCCAGCTGTTTCATCGATAAGCTCTAACTCCACTCTATCTTGAACCGCAGCTGCTGTTGAGAAAATATTTTGTGAAGGACTTCCTCTTTTTGCCTTGTAATCTTTAAAATCGCTGGGAGCACTCGCTTTTATTAATAATAGTTTCATTCCTAACTCCTTAAATACTTCCTAAAGTAACAACCATAGCAATAATAAACCATGCTGACCATGTTACCCAATATTTTATCGGCTCATAACGTCGATTAAACTCTCTATGAAGCCATACCTTTCCATAAAACAAATCTGCAATTGCCCAAATAAGTAAAGCAATTCCAATAATTAACCACATATTCATAATTATACCTTCAACATATCAAAATTTAATGACTTTTTAAAGTGTTTCAGATTGGGTAATACCCGATGAATATATGGTCTTTTAATCCCATACCATGACAATAATTTTCCATAGAGTTCATCGGTAGAAAGGGTAGGAATCAATACCCCACCTCCAATATCTAAATCACTCTCTAAAGCTAAGCTTGGGTACTCTCCAAAGATGTTTCCACCCTTAATAGCTTCACCCATTATTATAGAGTTACCTCCCCAAGCATG
>CAZIES010000015.1:1560-4565 GCA_964538295.1 uncultured Arcobacter sp.
CGTCGTAACATGTTATTGAAGTTTTTATACAAAACCTCATCAAGCATATTACGTTGCTCATTGATATTTAACCCAACACTTCCCTCTCGTGTTATGGCATACTCATTGCTTTTTAATCCAGTTTGAAAATAGTTAGAACCCGCCAAAGAGATATTCATAGAGATTTTTTGGTTTTTATTGCCTTTTTGCACCATATCAGCAACACGTCCACCTACCCCATAATTAACGCGCTCATTAGGAATCGACGTCAACCAATGACGCAGTTGATCGGCGTGAGACATTAATCCTAAAGGCAACTCAACCCCATTTTTAACATAATCAGCTTTGGTTGTTGGCTTTACTAGTGGTCCAATATTAGCAATAAAAGATAACTGCTTACCATTAAAAAGACGTTGGGTTTTTGGCATCGCATAATGCAACCCAAAACGTTGATTCTGCTTATCTTTATAATTTAAACCATAAAGATTCTGTTTTTCTAACGCCAAGTTTGAACGACTCTTTTGATAATGAGCATAGCTTGAGCTATTAGTTGGTACAACCATATTAAAACTATCATTTCCACCACTTAACATAATACAGACTAAGGCTTTATAATCATCCTCTGTCTTGATACTTTTAGCATCTAAATTTTGTGCCAAAGTTAAAGGATTAAAAAGTGCCGCTGCACTGGCTGCACTACTTAGTTTTATAAATTCTCTTCGTTTCATCTTTGCCTCAACTTTCGATTGTAAAATCTGGTGATATAGTAATCATAAAAAGTGCTGTTTGCACCACCCAATCGGCTCTATTTTCATAGGTTTTAATGGACTCTAAAATATCCTGTTTGGTTTGAGCACTCAAACGTCCCGCTGTTAAAATCAAACTTAAATGGTCAATCAATTTACTTGGACTTATAGTTGCTAACTTCTCTTCTAAAGCTAAATTGAGTTTGACTTTATCTCTATCTTGAATCTTCTGCCAATTTAGCTCTGGTACATCAAACCTATCACTACTTGCTTGGGTACTCACTAACAAATAGCCATCCCCAAAAAACCACTCATACATTAAATTCACATAGGCAATAGAGGTTGCGGCATTCATCATTTGAAACTCAGGAGCTACCAATTTTTTCTTCTCAATCGCCCCATGAGGTGCATAATCACTTTGAAAAAAGTTAAACACACTAGGAGCAGAAAGAGGATGCTGTTTAACGTTTTCTTCAATAATAAAACCTGTTCCCCAAAGTTTATTAGAGTCATTATAAGCTTTAAAGGCACGTAAAATTTGTGTGGCACGAAGCATAGGTTCTTTCATCTTCACACCCACTTTTGCCTCTTTGTGCAACAAGATTTTAGAAATTACCGCTTTTAAATCTCCTGTTTGTCCCATTCCATTATCTATAAATGTTTTAGCTACAGCTTTTACATAAGCTTTTGAGGGATTAGACGTCACTAAAGATTGAATAAGCTTTTTACTAATAAACACCGCTGTATTTTGCTCTTTAACTAAAAAACGAACTGCCTGTTTTACATCTTCTTTAGCATTTTGTTTAGCTTTCAGACGCTTCTTTTTAAGCAACACTTTTTCACCCCTATCATGTTGGTCTTCAAAAGCTTGCATCGGTTTTGTTAAATCAATATTTGGTACTTTATTCTCTTTGACACCCCAGTAAACATCTTGGGAACTATAATCTTCCCATGGCCACCAATATGCCCCTGGGCCAAAGCCTGTAAAGACCTTTGCCATTTGCTTAATATCTTCATTATCATAGGTTGCAATTGGTTTTCCATTTTTTGTTTTTCGTGTTCCATCAAGGTTAAGTTCGTACAACCCAATAGTAAAGAGTTGCATAATCTCTCGTGCAAAATTTTCATCGGGATGAATATGATTATAACGATCCTCTTTTGGATTATTTAAATGCGTTAAATAAACACCCATACACGGATGTAAAGCCACATCATAAAGAAGTTCTTCGTAATTTCCAAAGGCATGTTTATAAAGCATATCATAATAGTTTGCTAATCCAAAAGAGTTTAACTCAAGAATAGACTTATCTGAAATTACTAAAATCTCGGTTAAGGCTAAAGCAATACGATGGCGTAAGATCTCTTCAGTTTTTAGGGTTGTTTCCCACCACGACATTCGCCAATACATCCAATAAGGAAGCACTAATTCATTACCAAGAATTTTTTGATAACCCCACTTATCACTTAAAGCTTGAACAAAATGCTCCCAGATAAAAGCAACATGCTCTTCACAGGAGTCCTTTGGACGTTTACTAAACTGCTCATCAAGCCACGCCTCTTTTCCTATTTGTGCCACATATTCAATCGTCTCTAAGTCTGCCCCAATAGAAGCTTGCATAAGAAAAGCAGAGGCTTCTTCTTTTGTCATTTTCATCTTCATAATTATTCTTATCCTTTATTAATTCTAGTAACAATCTCTTGAAGTCTAATAAACTGTTGAAAAATAACAGGCAATATTAAAACTTCAAAAGCAAAATTCAATACATACGTTAAGAGTGCAAAAATATCCCCCATGGAGAGTTGCATCTGCATACCAATAAAAAGAGCACTTAGTACCACCACCAAAATAAAAAACTGTATTACCGCATAATTCAATGCCTCTATATCAGAAAGATGAATCATACTCTTACTAATTTTTCGAAAATGATTCACTAAAAAAAGATTACTCTTTTGTATCACATTCAAGCGCTCTTCTAAATGACTATTAAGCGTAGCATTTTCACTAAATATCTTACTTTCACTACTTTTATAAAGTAAGGCAATTAAAAGTGTCACCACACAACAAATAGTAAACACCCAAACATCAAGGTAACAGACCATAATAAGCGCACCAATAACCCCAATAATTGAGGTGTAGCTTTGCGTCAAATCATGTTCAAAAAAATCTACTAACTCTTTTATAAGCGTACTTCGCGTAACAATAACCGAAGTCTCTTTGTGCTCTTTTTTATGGTTTTTAATTAATCCCACACCCAAAAGCGCATAAATTTTTGAGTAGAC
>CAZIES010000015.1:4665-17744 GCA_964538295.1 uncultured Arcobacter sp.
TTATTTTTATAAACCACCTTTTTACTAAACCCTTGCAATTCAAAGTTTTCTAGCGAAGTTGGTTTAAAACTAAACTCTAAAGCAAATGCCCAAAGCACACAACAACTCAATACAACAAAAATTCTCATACATTCTCTCCTGATAAATATTTTAATCCTGCAACACCTGCAATAATCAACACCAAACATAAGGCTTTTGCCAAACTAAACTGCTCTTTTAAAACGGTAAAACCTAAAATAGAGATTAACGCTGTCCCAGCTCCTGCCCAAATGGCATAAGCAATAGAGATATCAATCTTTTTAATAGCAAACCACATAAGCGAAAAAGAAATCACATAAAAAAGTGCTGTTAACCAACTATACATAGGGGAATTGGTAATAGCTGAATACTTTAAAGCAAAAGTTCCTGCCACTTCAAAACCAATTGAAATAACTAAATAAATCCAAGCTAACATCACTTCTCCTTTTGTATTAAGTGTAAAAAATTTTCTAAATAGGTACGTACTTCATAATTTAAATCAAAATCATCTAAGATAAAAGAGTATAACAATAAACCATCAACCGTTGCAGGAATAGTATGCACTAAAGGTATTGCCTCTTTGTTAACATCACCTGCTTTAATTGCTTGGTTAAATGCATTTTTAAGTACAGTCGTAATATAGATATGGTAGTTACTATTAATAGCCGATGCTACGCTATTTTCACCATGGTTATATAAAAGTAAATACTCATTATAAAGATTTAGAAAATCACGATTTGATTTTGAATCGATTAAATAGACTTCAAAGAGCGTCTCAAGCTTTGCTAACAAAGTATTAGCACTCTTAAAACGTCGGTCACACGCTAACATATAGTCTTGCATCAAGGCATGTAACATGGAGTTAATTAAATCCTCTTTAGAATCAAAGTAGTGATAAAAGGTTCCTTTACCCATATTAAGATATTTAATTAGGGTATCCATAGAGAAATTTTTCAACCCATGTTTCGTCAAAAAATCATAAGCTAACGTAATTACCTCTAAACGTTTTTGTTCTCTATCCACAATCTTTGGTGCCATTATTTTCCTTTTTAGACCAGTAGTCTATATTGGAATTATAAAGGAGTTAAACTTAAAGAGAGCTTTAATATAGACTATCAGTCTATAAAAACTACTCTTTTATATTTTTATAGAGTTCATAAGTATAAATCTGTTTATCTAAAGCCAAAATTTTTACATCTAACTTACTTGAAGCCAAACGATTTTTTATGGTTTCTAAATCCTGTTTGGTTTTTAATAACCCCTTATAAAGTCCTTGTGTTAACTCAAAAATCTGTTCATAACTTTTAATAGTTGTTTGAGAGTGTTTTATTTTATTCTCCACAGAGCTAATTGCTTGTAGTATATAGGTGTGTTGGTTTCGCTGTTTTTGCTCTTGAATATTGTGTTGCAGTTTAGCTAACTGATAATTTATCTGTTTAATCTCTTTCTTTTGATTCATACTAAAATCTAGCGGTATCGTCACCTTAATTCCACTGGTATTATAAGAGGTGTAGCTTGCCTCACCATCATCTTTTTGTGTTCCAAGTTGCGAGTAAACTGATACTTTAGGAAGGTAACTACTGTTTTCAATTTGTAAGGCTTTTTTATCTATTTGTGTTTGTAATTGGTTTAAAAGTAGGGGTGTATTTTGTTGCAAATAACTTTCTAAACTCATAACCGATAAAAAAAGAGGCTTAACCTCCTCATAGGATAAATCACTCACATTTTTAAAGGAGTTTAACAAGCTAGCTTTTTGTATGGCTAAATCCTCTGTTTGATTCAATAAATCATTCTTCTCAATCACGGCACTATCAAGCTCCTCAATATCAATAAGTGAGTTGAGGTATTGGGCCTGTTTTTTCTCTATCTCTAAGGTTTTATTTTTAACTAAAAATGCTTGTTGTTGTAGTTGTAAATCAATCTTTTTTAACTGTAATGCAAAAGTATAAGCTTCAATCTTAGCCACACTTAAATTATTATCATAATCAGCTAAAGCCTTTTTCTTTTGTAAATTACCCTTTTGAATAGTATAAAAAATTCCACCACTTCGAAAAATATCTTGATCAAAGTTTAAATAGAGTTTTTTGGTATGGGTTGAATCACTTTTTTTTTCATGACGTGAAAAATCTGCTTCAATACTTAAAGGATTTATCCACGAATCTTTTACAACGTCTGCTTCTAGAACAGCTTTTTCTTGCTCTTTTTTAATACTCTTCTCTTCTTGTTCTTTTAAAATAGAAGCATTAAGTAATACGGTACAAAGCAGTATATAAATTAGCTTTTTCATTATCGTAACTCCACTTTTACAACTTTGTCAAAATAGTAGTTCTGACTATTTACATTTGGCATAGTAAAAACCACTTTATAGCGTGAGATTTTATTTTCATCTTTTATTTTATGGATTTTATAAATTAAAAATGCACTTTTTTGACCAGAGACATAAACATCTTTTGAAGAGAGTTGCATAATCTCTTCTTGAGTTAAAAAGAGGGTGATTTTTAACTTAGATATATCATAAGCATAAAAGAGTTTATCTCCTACATTAACATACTCATCTTGACTCACAAAAAGAGTATCAACATAACGATTTTCTATAACAAATAACTTTTTAACAATATCATTTTGAAGTTTTTTAATGGTTTGAAGCGTATCGCTCAACTCTCGTTTTGCCTCTAAAAAAAGTAGTTTTTCACTGTTTTTATCATAAACACTCAACTGTTTAATTCGATTTTTTGCCTTATAGTTTTTCTCTTTAATAGTAACAATCTCTTTTTGTACAGCATAAGAGTTTTGTGCTTTTAAAAGTTCAATCTCTTCATCTTTACTATCAATTTGTATGAGTACCTCTTTATTCGTAATAAGTGAAGATTCCAAGTCTTTATTGACATACTCAACAACACCTGCTACTTGAGATCGTATTTCAAACATCTCAAAAGGTTTTATTTGAGTCATATACTCTTTGGCAAAAAGTGTGCTTCCTAAAAGTAGTGACGTTATTAAAAACTGTTTTATCATAATTTATCCTTTAATTTTTTTATTTATCATTGCAAATAGTGCTGGTAAAAACAGTAGGGTTAATACTGTTCCCCAAAGTAGACCAAATCCCAGTGAAATTGCTAAGGGTTGTAAAATTTTTGATTGCCCCGTTGCAAAAAAGATAAGCGTGGACAAGCCTAAAAATGTTGTAATTGATGTAATAATAATAGGACGTAATCTTAGTGTTGCTCGCGTGATTAATTCATCCAACGTCGTGGTATGTTTCACAAAATCTAACATTACAATGGCATTATTGATTACAACCCCTGCTAATCCGAGTATTCCAATGATTGAAGTCAGGGTTAAGTTCATTCCTAAAGCAAGATGCCCCAAAATAGCTCCTGTAACAGAAAAAGGAATTACAGAGAGTACTAAGAAGGTATATCGAAAAGAATCAAACATTGTAAGTAGCGTAATAAAAATCAAAAAGATTGCTACAAAAAATGCAAAACTTAACTCTTTTGCCATCTGTGCATTTTGTTCTTCTTCACCTAAAAGTGTTACTTGCACTCCTTTTTCTTCAAGCTCTTGTAACTTTTCAGAAAGTAGTTCTAACGCTTCACTTGAGGTAATAATTTTATTGTTTACATTAGCAACAACAGATTTAATACTAATCCCATTTCTTTTGTACAACGAATCATAATTGGTAAAATATGTAAAAGTTGCAATATCACTTAAAGCGATTTGCTGTGTGGTATTGGGAACTTGAATTTCAAAATCTTCCAGTTTTGAAAAGTCATTTTTCCCTTCATCATAGGTGATAAACTCTACAATTCCATGGTTATCTAAACCTTTTACTTGGGTCGCTTTTAAGTAAGAAGCCGAAAGGACTGAAGCCACTGATGCTTCTGTAAAACCTAAACTCTGTCCATACTCATTAACTGCAACTTTTAACTCTTTGATACCTTTTTTTGCAGTATCATCCACAAAAATAATACCATCAATATTTCTAAGCTCTGTTTTTAGTTCACTAATGGCTTGAGATAAAAGCTTTTCATTTGGGGTTGATAAAAGAATTTCAATATCATTCGCTGTGATTCCCGCTCCCTCTTTTTTAACGGCAAACTCCACTAAACCATCAGGCTTAAAATCTTTAAAATACTCTGTAAGAAAAACAACAATTTCATCTAAACTTTTTTCTCGAATTCGATTTTGGCTTTGTCCATTAAAAGAGAAAATTGGTGTAATATAACCATCCACAAAATTTTGTGGTACTCGCTCTTGAACTTCAACATTAAACTGAAAAACAGATGGTTTAATTTCAACATTTTCTTGGTTATCTGTTCGTAAACCAACCGTATAGGAGATGTTTTTTAATCCTAGTTCATCTTTTAGTTCCAAAAGTTTTTTCTCTAAAATAACGGTTTTTTCATGCACTTGTTCAACCGTATGGTTAACATTGAATTTTCCTTTGATAAAAAAACGGTCTGCATCAAAATCTGGGAACATTTGGTAGCGCATACTTGAAATTAGCACAACAGTAATAATTGTAATAGAAGTAGCAAAGGTAAAAACAAACTTTTTCTTATGATGCAAAATAAACTCTAAACATTTTTTATATAAAGCGTTTGCTTTACTCCAATCAAGCTCTTTATCACCACTATTTAACGTATGCAATCCATGAATTGGTAAAAAGATAAAACTCTCAACAAGTGAAGCAATAATCAAAACGACAACAGCAACGGGGATCATCTTTAAAAACTCACCCAACTCACCTGTTAACATCAACATAGGAATGAACGCAAAAACTGTTGTTAATGATGAAGCAAGTACTGGCATAAGTACCTCTTTTGTTCCATCAATGGCACTTTGTAATTTATCTTCTCCTTGGGCAATATGGCGTTGTATATTTTCTGCAATAATCACCGCATCATCTACTAAAATACCAATAATCAACAAGGCTCCAATAAGCGTAATCATATTAATACTATAAGAAGTAAAGGATAGAAAAACAACTCCCATTAAAATAGCTGTGGGAATACCAAGTACCACAATAAAAGCAACCCGCTTATTGATTAAAATATAAATAGCAATACTCACTAAAAGCAGTCCAAACATAATTCCAGAGATCACTGTATTTAGACGATTTTTTATTAAAATTGAGCTGTCATAAAAGGTTCCAATCTGGACATCTTTATATTGAGCATCAAACTTTTCAACTTGCTCTTTTACCTTTTTTACTAACTCAATAGCATTGGCTTTTTCATTTTTAAAAAGTCCTATCTCTACATTTTTTTGACCATTTAAATAAGAATAAACATCCGTTTGTTCATACTTACGTTTTACCGTTGCAATATCTTTGATATAGATGGTTTTATTATCAACTTTTAACATCGTTTCCAGCAGTTCATTAACACTTTGTGCACCATTTTTTGAAGAGAGAAATAGGTGTCCATTTTTATCTTCTATTTTTCCAAGAGGAAAGATATAAGAGATATTTCGAATTTGGTTTTGTAGGCTACTTTTATCAAGCTGAAACAAATCGATGGTTTGATTATCCAAAATAATCTCATAAACCCGTGTAGTACTTTCATATAACTGTGCTTTTGAAATATTCTCAATAGAAGAAAGCGAGGTTTTAAGCTGATCTGCAATCGTGATGAGTTCATCTTGAGTTTTTTTATTAGAAGCAATGGTGACATTGATTAATGGAAATGACCAATCCACAATGGAAGCAGTTGGATCATCCATATCATTTGGTAAATCACTTTTGTTATTCGCAATAATATCTTTCGCTTTATTGAGTATACTGTAAGTATTCAAGCCTTGTTCTAAAGTCATAATAATTGAAAACTCACCACTTTTAATAAATGATTCAACTTTTTTTACACCATTTAAAGACTTAACATCTTTTTCAAGTTTAGCAACAGCCATCTTATTAAGGGTATCAATACTTGCCCCACTATAGTTTCCCTCAATTGATATCTTATCTATTTTAATAGGAGGGAATACATCCTTTGGTATGGTTTGATAAGAGATAATTCCTAATAAAACGAGAAAGATAAATGCCGTGTAATTTAATCGTGTTTTAGTAAGAAAGAATCGTATAATTTTTTCCATCAATATCCTTTACTTTTTTTATTGCTTTTTAATTGTAAAAAATATTTATGGGAAAAAATGGGGAAAACTCATAATAATCCCCTTTTTTTTCAATATAATTTAATATGCTAAAAGGAGAAACAGTATGGAAAAATTAAAAAACATCAAAATACTCTATATTGATGACGAAGATTTTATTCGTGCCAATGCTGTTGAGTATCTCAACTTTTACTGTGACTTCGTCTATGAAGCAAAAGATGGACAAGAGGGGTTAGCTATTTATGAAAAATACCAACCTGATATTATTATTACCGATATTCAAATGCCTAAACTCAATGGTTTACAAATGGTTGAAAAAATTCGTAAAAATGATAAAAAAACTAAAATCATTGTTGCCACCGCATTTTTAGAGACCTCCTATTTACTGCAAGCTGTTGAGTTAGGACTTATAAAATACCTCATTAAACCCATCACTGAAGATAAGCTTTTACCTGTTTTAAAATCTTGCACCTGTGATATTGTTGAAAAAAGTAATATCTTTAAACTTGATGAAAATTTCTATTTTGATACTTTTAATAAAACACTCTTTTGTGATAAAAAGCAGATTATGCTTACCAAAAAAGAGCTTCTTTTTTTAGAACTTTTAATCAAAAATCATAAAAGAGCAGTCAGTTATGATGAACTTAACAATTATGTATGGTCTGGAAACATGAGTGAAGATGCTATGCGTTCCATTGTCAAAGAGCTACGTAAAAAAATCACTAAATCAAGTATCAAAAATATCTCAGGTATTGGGTATCAAATATACAAAATGGAGTTAGCATGATACGTTTTTTATTACTTTTTTCACTCCTTCTTACAGTTAGCAATGCTTCACTCATTAAAAAAGTTGAAGTTTTAGAAATTGAAAATTATGATACAACCATTCAAGAGGTCAAAAATAGTACTCAATTTAAACGCACCAAACTTCCTTTTATAAGGCACTCTAAAAACAGTTTTATTATGAAACTCACCTTTGATAAAACGCAACTAGATGACAAAGTCTATACCATTGAATTAGAAAATGAGTTTAATATTATTAGTTTAGAAAAAGATGTTGATTATGTACATATTTACAAAAATAAAATACTTAATCTCTCAAAAAGTAATTTTATTGATACTTTATATCTAAAGGTGCATAATCTTGACCACTATGTTAATTTTGATGCACAAATTTATGAAGCCAATGAGTATGCCTCAAAGCAACTCATTTTAAGTAAACTTTATGGCGTTGCCTATGGAATAGTTTTTGCAGCCTTTTTATATTATTTTGCTCTGTATTTATTTAACCGTGAAAAAACCTATATTTTATACTCATTAACCCAAGCATCAATTTTAGGAATATTACTTTTTATCTCCTACAAAGAGTTAGAAAATGACCGTCTTTTAATGGATATTGTCTTTTTCTCCTTTTTTATTTGTTCTAACCTCTTTACCAAAAGTTTTTTAAACACAAAAGTCAATACCCCAAGAATTGATAAAATACTCACTATTGCTATTGGTGTTTATGCTTTAGATATGTTAGGAGGCTGGATAACAGGTAGCTATATTTTTGCAGATAATTTACCCATGTCAAGCCTTCTTATTTTTTATCTCATTGCAGGATTTATTGTCTACAACCAAGGAAAAAAAGAGGCACTTTTTTATCTTTTGGGATGGGGATTGGTTATCTTTACCTTTTTATTTGTTGAGGCACAGTTTTATTTTACTGAAGCAGAGTTACTCATAAAGCCCATTTATATTATTCATATTACGACACCTTTAGAGTCACTCATTTTAGCCTTTGCACTTTCCTATAAAATGAAAAGACTTGAAGACGAGAAACAACAACAACAAGAGTTTTTAACCCATCAAAGTAAGTTAGCAAGTATGGGTGAAATGATAGGAAATATTGCCCACCAGTGGAGGCAACCACTAACACACCTCTCCTATGTCATGATGAATCTCAAAACTGCATTTAAACAAAATAAACTCACCCCTGAGTATTTTGATACAAAATCAAAAGAAGCCAACCAACAACTGGAGTTTATGTCCCATACTATTGATGATTTTAGAGATTTTTTTAAAATGTCAAAGAAAAAAGAGACCTTCTCAATGGTTGATAGTATTGATGAGGTTATCAATCTTTTAAGTGCAAGTTTTAAATCGCACAATATTATTGTTGACTTCTCCTATGATAAAGATATTACTATTAACACCTTACGTGGAGAATTATTACAAGTGCTTTTTAATCTACTCAATAATGCTAAAGATGAGTTTATACGTCAAGAATCAAAAAGTGCAAAAATCTCTATTGCTCTTTTAGAGGAAAAAAATCGTGCGATTATTACTGTACTTGACAATGCAGGAGGTATTGATAGTCACATTATAGACAAAATTTTTGAACCCTATTTTACCACTAAAGATAAAGGTTTAGGTATTGGTTTGTATATGAGTAAAATGATTATTGATAAAAACATTAAAGGTGAACTCAATGTAAGTAATGCAAAAGATGGGGCACTTTTTAGTATAATACTTCCAAAGGAAAAAAATGATAAATGATTATTTAGCTTACGTTATATTAGCTATTACTATCACAGCTATTCCTGGACCTGCTGTTGTCCTAACTATTCAAAATTCGCTTAAATATGGTTATAAAACTACCATTGCAAATATTTTTGGAAATTTTGTTGCTATGATTATTTTAGCTTCTATTTCAGCTATTGGATTGGGTGCTATTATTTTAGCGTCGCAAACACTTTTTTATGCCATGAAAATTTTAGGATGCCTGTACTTAATCTATTTGGGTATAAAAATTTGGACAACACCAACTTTAAATCAAAAAGAAGATACCCAATTAAATAAAAAAGATCTCTTTTTAATCTTCAAAGAAGGCTTTTTTATAGGAGTTAGTAATCCCAAAGCTATAGCTTTTTTTACTGCACTTTTTCCTCAATTTATTGATCCAAATAGGGAGTATATTTCACAATTTCTAACACTAATTTTAACCATTGAAGGTGTCTCTTTTATGGTTCTTTTTATCTATGCCTTACTCGCCTTTAAATCAGCAAACTTTTTTTCCAAAGAAAAATATGCAAAAGCTTTCAATAAAATAACGGGTGGGGCTTTTATTGGATTTGGTTTTGCCTTACTTTATAAAGAGTAAATCAACAAACTTTCTAATTAATTTCACAAAATAACAAAAACACATTTTTATACCATATCTTTAGGATAAACTGAAAAAAACTTCTAAAGGTATCCTTATGATGAAAGCTCTTAAAGAGAATCCTCTTTATAAATTTTTATTTCGAATCTCAATCATTTTACTACTTTCTGCTATTTTTTGGATTGTTGCTATTTTTTACTATTATGAAAGCCAAATTACCCATAAAGTTCATGAAGATATTATGCAAGCAAAGCAAGAAAAAATAAATCTCTTAAAACGTATCAATTTTCAAAAACAAAATATTGCCTACTACGAATTTGTCTCTATATTAAAACAAGAGACTAAAAAATCTGAAGTGATATTTGTTGAAATTTATGACCGTAATAAAAAACCTATTTTAAAAGAGCATTTTGATAGCTATCCAAAGTCAATGGAACATGAACTTAATGAGTATGGAACCTTTAGTGAGTACTTACGTTCTGATTTTATCATTCATGAAAAAGAGGGGAACTATTTTTACTATCAAAATAAGATAACTATTGATAATGAAAAATATTACATTAATCTTTTAAAGTCTATTGATGCAACCTATGTTGAAAATATCAAAGAGGAGACTTATTTAACTATCTTTATTATTGTTTTAACTATTTTGATTTTAGCTATTTCTATTTATCCTATTGTTTATGCTCAATATAAAAGCCTTATTAAAAACAAAAATGATTTAATTCTCTCTAACCTTAATGCCTTAACTTCATTAGGAAATGCGGTAGCCAAACGAGACAGTGATACCAATGAGCATAACTATCGGGTTACTTACTACTCTTTACTTATAGCAAAAAAAATGAACTTAGATAATCAGACTATTGAAGCACTAATTAAAGGTGCTTTTTTACACGATATAGGCAAAATTGCTATTAGTGATAATGTCTTACTTAAACCTGGGAAACTCACTAACGAAGAGTTTGAAACCATGAAAACACATGTTCTTCATGGGGTAGATATTGTTAAAAATATCACATGGTTTAGTGATGCTACAAAGGTGATTTTAAACCATCATGAAAAAGTTGATGGCACAGGTTACCCTAATGGTATCAAAGGAGATAACATTCCTTTAGAAGCACGTATTTTTGCAGTTGCTGATGTTTTTGATGCCTTAAGTTCAAAACGCCCTTATAAAAAAGCCTTAGACATTCACACTAGCTTTAAAATCTTACAAAAAGATGCCGGGTCACATTTTGATAAATCAATTGTTAATATTTTTGAAACTATTTTTGAAGAGGCTTACAATGAAGTGACTCACAAAGATGCCAAAGAGCTAAAAGAACTCTTTGAACAACTACTCAAGCCATATTTTATTGACGCTTATTAAAAGTTAGGGAAACCCCTAACTTTTAAAATTTGTATCCAAAACTAACCATTGCGAACTGATTCTCTTTATCGTAGAAGTTATGATTTGCATCTTCATTTTTAATTCCTGTTTTAAAACTTACATAACTGTTTTTAAATTCAAAAGGTCTTTCATAACGTAAGCTTGCCATTATCCCATAAGTAGTAGCATCAATCTTTTTATTTAAAACAGTATTGGTTTCATCATATTGTTTTGTTCCCACATTTGCTAAAGCTACTAATGAGGTACGCGATGTTAGTTCAAAAAACTTTCCAACTTCAAGTTCATACTGTTTATAGGCACTCTGCTTTCCATCAGCATCATACAGTTCATAGTGTAAATTTGCCATGTAAGAGCCAATCTCATTTTCAAAACTTAAAACATGACGAGTTCCCTCTTGTTTTAGGGCATTGGCAACTGTTTCTTTATCATAATCAACGGTTGTAAGTTGGTAAGTTAGGCTACTTTGCCACTGTTCATTAAACATCATACCATAACGAAGGTATCCACCCATTTCTGTTACATCAGTTTTTTTACGATTACCAACAGTTTGAAAAGGATTTTCCCACGCTTTATGGGGAAATGCATAAATAAATCCTACATCAAATAATCCTATATCAGTGGAAGTTTCATATCCTAAATGCAAATCTCCCATCTCCATAGCTGCATAAATCGTATTATCACTATCTAACTCATGTCCATAATAAAAAGAGAGCATTGGAATTGCTTCGGTTTCACTTTTGGCTTCTTGGTTAGTTGTGCTTATATTTGATTTACTTTCTGTACTAAAATTATCTTTAGAGTTCATCACTCCCATACCTAACTCAATAAAGTTTTCACTTGCAAACAGATTTGCTGATACTAAAAGAGAGAGGCTACTACTTAAAACAATTTTTTTCATATTTACTCCTTGATTTTTCTAATAGTTAAATAATAATAAAGAATCATGGGGAAAAATGGGGAAAAATCATAAATTAAAAAACTTTATTATAAAATTCCCCTATGCAAAGCAAAAAAACACAAAAAAAGATAACCATTGCCTTACAAGCTTATGACATGTTAGTTGAAAAAGGGGTTGACGAATTTAGTCTTAACAACTTACTGGAATCTATTTCAATGAGTAAAGGAAACTTTTATCACTACTTTAAAAACAAAGACGAACTTTTTTGTGAAGCTATCAAACTTGCCCTACAAAATATTCTTTCGCAACAACCTGCTTTAACAAGTGATGCAACTTTTGAAGAGAAACTAGCGTCTATTTTTTATATCTATTTAGAATCCAATAAAGAGATTAATCAATACATGCAAATTATTAATCAAATGTATTATCTTTTTACCAATACAAAAAACAGTTTCTTATATAGTTATATGCAAGAGATTTATGCTTATACCTTTTTTGAGGTTGAACGTATTATTAAAGAAGAGATACAAAATAATACGATAGAAGAAGAGACACTATCTATGGTAAAACCTATTGTTGCAACAGCAGATGGTATGCTTACACACGCTTTTTTACTCAAAAATTATGACTTACAGTTAGAGTTAAAAAACTACTTTCACTTTATCGCTAAACACTACAGCAAATAAAATCAATTTAGTAAAATTTAAGAAAAATCCCTTTATAATCTAAAAATAGACCACTAGTCTATTAACTAAAGGAGTTACGATGCAAATCATACAATCAGACAACATGAAAGATAAAATGCAGCAGAATTTAGCCTTACAGCTAATAAAAAACAAACAAGTTAACAAAAAAGATGATGCACCCTCTGTTGGAGAAACCTTAGCTAATATCAAAATGAACGCTATCAAAACATTAATAACTGGAAAAACAGCTTTAAAACTTGAAGAACTCAACAAACAAAAAGTAACTCCTGAAGTTTTAGAAAAGGTGATTAAAAAACTTGATATAAAAGATACCAATAAAGATGGCAAAATATCAATGGATGAACTTAAAGATCAGCTCAAAGAAAAAATCAAAGATAAAGACAAAAACAAAGATGGCAGAATCACCCTTGATGAACTAAAAAACGAAAAAATTGACCCAAAAGATAAAAATCGTGATGGAAAAGTGAGCCAAAAAGAGAAAGAAGAAGCTAAAAAAGAGGATATAAAAGATATCAAAGATAAAAACAAAGATGGCAAAATAAGTCCCCAAGAAGAGAAAGAGAGTAAAGAGAAAAAAACCCTTGGTATGGTCAAAAAAGTTATCAATGAGCTGAAAAAAGATGATGATTTCAAAGAGATAAAACCTGAACAATTTAAGGGTATATCAAAAATGATTAACACTGAACATATTGAACCTAAGGATGCAGAACGTATTAATAAGTTTTTAAATAACTAAGTTTGACTATAATTCCTATAACATTTTTAAAGGCTTTATTCTTAAAGCCCTTTAGATTTTTCCTTCTTTTT
>CAZIES010000015.1:17844-26544 GCA_964538295.1 uncultured Arcobacter sp.
AATTTATTTCTGTGCTAAAAAAGAAGACAAAAAATATATCGGTTCCTTAAAAGGGGAACCCTTTTAAGGATATCACATGTCTATAGGATTTATAGGATTAGGAAATTTAGGTCAAGCTATTGCAAAACGACTAACAGATATGGGTGAAGAGTTAACCGTTTATAACCGTACTAAAGCAAAAGTAGAAAGCTTAGGGTATGAAATTGTTGATTCTCCAAAAGCGCTTATTGAAAAGTGTGATACTGTTTTTATGTGTCTTTTTGAATCAGACTCTGTTGAAAATATACTTAGTATGAATGATGGTCTTTTAAGTGCTAATTTAGAGGGTAAAACCATTGTTGATTTAACTACTAACCATTTTGAAACGGTACTTACCTTTCATGAACGCATCAACGCAAAAGGGGGGAACTATTTAGAGTCACCTATTTTTGGAAGTGTTGCACCAGCACTTCAAGGCTTAGTTACTATTGTAACATCAGGTAAAAAAGAGCTGTTTGAATCTTGTAAACCTCTACTAGAAAAGATTGGAAAAGAGATTTTTTATTTAGAGAACCCTGGGCAAGCTTCAAAAATGAAACTAATTAACAACCTATGTTTAGGATCATTTATGGCAACACTTGCAGAGTGTACAGCACTTGGTGAAAAGTGTGATATTGATAAATCACAACTACTTGAAATTTTAGGTGTTGGTGGTGGACAATCACTGGTACTAAAAGCAAAAACTCAAAAACTCATCGAAGAGGATTTCTCAGCCCACTTTTCAAACAACGCTATTTATAAAGATTTACATACCCTACAAGATTTAGCTTACAAAATGGAGCAGCCACTTCATACAGCAAGTGCGCCAAAAGAGCTTTTTGGACAGATGAAAAAAGCAGGTAAAGGTGAAGAGGATTTCTCTTCAGTGTATCAGTTATTTAAATAAAATCACTTAAGCAACAAGAGCAGCTAAATAGGCTTGCTCTTGGTATTTTTTAAGATTTTCTGGGTACTCAAAAAAGTTCTTCTTCTCAAAAGCACTCATCGCTTGAGCAGTGACAAGCTCAACTTCACAGTGGGGATTGAGTTGAATAAGTGCTTCCATTTTAAAGGTGACTGCTCCACCTGCAAAATTTCCTTTTTTGGCGCGTTTTTTAACCATCACCTTATCAATTTCATTATCAATTAAAAAGGCTAATAACTCATTACAAAACTGTCGTATAGACTCTTGGGTTTCATCCTCTTCTAAAATGATTTTTTTAACTTTCATATCAATATATATCACAATATCATCATCTTGTTTTTCAATCACTGAAAAAATAGCTTGGTTTGATTTTAGTTCGATTCCACATATTCGCATAGGTTTCCTTTATGTTTTTATATGGAGATTATAGAGGAAAAAAAGAAGGGACTTTAAATATATGTCAAAATGAAAGATTTAAAAGATTTTGATTAGATATTGGCTTTATAACCAATAGCAAAAACATTTTCAATCAAACCCTCAGGAAGTTTTTTACGTAAAGTAGACATCAATGTTTTAAGTCGTTTTTTATTAGGTTCATCATAAAAACCATCCCATACCACTTCAAAAATCTCCTCATAGGTTTTGATATTATTAGGATGCAATAAGAGTAACTGAATCACCTTTTTCTCTTTTGGAGTGAGCTTAATACATTGGCTATTGCGTTGTAATTCACTATTTTCAATATCCCAAATAAACTCTTGAGGAAGTTGGATTATTTTATTAGAAATAATACTATAATTACTAATCTCTTCAATAGCACTATGAATTGCCTCAAAAAGAGTTGTTTTATCTATAGGTTTGATTAAATATTTGGTTAGCTTTAACTGTGTTGCCTCTAAAAGATAGTTTACATCATCATGGCAAGTTAAAACAATGATTTTTACATTTTGATCATTTTGTCGTATAGTTTTTATCATTTCTATACCATCAAGATTAGGCATATTTAAATCAGAAATAATTATCTCAGGACGAAACTTATCGTAGGCTTCTAAACCTCGTTTTCCATCCGTTGCCACTTTGAGATTATATTCATTATTTAAAATATTTGAAATAATCTCTATATTTAATGGTTCATCATCAATAACCAAAATATTTAGTTTTTTCACCTATTGCTCCTATCCCATCTTACTAAAAGTTAAAAATAATTTAAATATAGTATATCATTAAGTAGTTTATTGAAAAGTCACCTTATTTCTTCCACTTTGTTTGGAGGTATAAAGGGCTTCATCTGCCCTTTGAATTGTCTCTTTTATTTCTTCAGCCCTTTTATAAAATGTCATTCCAAAACTTGCCGTTATATTAGAAACTTGCAAGATGGGTGTTGTTTCAATTTTTTCACGTAAACCCTCTGCTATAGAGATAAAATCTTCTTTAGTTGAGATTTTAACGACCATAATAAACTCTTCACCACCCCAACGAATTAAGATATCCTCTTCTCTTAAGTTCTTTTGAACCAACTGAGATAAAAAAACAAGTACTTCATCCCCAATATTATGACCATAAGTATCGTTAATATTTTTAAAGTGATCAATATCTAAAATAATAATACCTAACTCTTTTTTTTGAGAAATAGTCTCTTCGATGACATTGGTAATAACTGTCTCAAAATATTCTCTATTAAAAGCTCCTGTTAAGTTATCAAGGGTTGCTTTCTGTTTATACTCAAGTTGTCGAAGCATAGTTTCACTAATATCATGTAGATTAATAATATACCTATCATCTTTGTATTTCTTTATGGAAAGACTAAGTGCTTTTACTGTAAAACTCTTAGAAACCGTTGCTACAATACGCTCTTCAGGTTTTAGCTCTAAAACACGCTCAATCCAATTTTTGGAAATATCTCCTTTATTAAGATGAAAATACAAATCATTATACATAAAGGTATCAGCTATTGATTTATAACGTTGTATAAACTCATCAATATCTTTACAGCCAAAAAAATCAAGTAACGATTGATTTGCAAAGTCCGTGTGCAATCCATCAGTTACGATAATCATATTAGGTTGCATATCTAAAATAGTTTGAGTAAACTCCTTTTGTTCAACTAAACTTTTTTGTAAATTATGGGTTTTAATATGATTTGAAACTCGTGCAAATAGTTCCTCTTTATTAAACGGTTTTAAAATATAATCAACAGCTCCAAATCTAAATCCTTTAACAACAGAAGCTTGATCTTGTTTTGCTGTAATAAAAATAAAAGGAATATGAGAAGTATTTTTATTTGATTTTAATTGTTCTGCTACTTCATACCCATTCATATTAGGCATATTGATATCTAAAAGAATTAAATCAATTGGTAATTTATCAACAATTTCTAATGCTTTTTTTCCATCAAATGCTACTTTTATGTGATACTCACTACTTAAAAGTTCAGAAATAATTTCTATATTAATCTGTTCATCATCCACCACCAAAATATTTGCTTTATTCATTTATTTGACCTTTTAAATCCTCTAGGCTCTCTTTTAAATGCTCATAATTATTTAAACGATAACTTGTTTGAATATTTTCTAAGTAGTCTCTTTGACCTAAAGCTTCCAAGGAGTTAACTAAAATATCAATAGTTGAAGAACTAATAAGATTAAAATTATCAATATCATCAATAAGTAAATTTATATATTTTATTAGGTTCTCTTTATTCATTATAGGATGTTCATTTTCCTTTAACGTTCCATCATATCTCTCAAGCATTTCATTTAAAACTTTTAATTCTTGGTCTAAACAATAAACCAATTGTTGCTTATCCTCTTTATTTTGGGCTAACTCAATCTTTTTTGCTAAACTATAAATATCTGTTAAATAAAGATTTCCACTCACACCTTTTAGTTTGTGAATATAACCTTCAAAAACCTCTGAATTGATATCCATCATAGAGACTTCCTCTAAAAAATTCATATGATTTATACTGAAGTTTTGTAAGATTTGATAGACTTTAATAGGCTCCATACTCAAAGCTTCACTTATTTCATTAAGGTTTAAAGAAATTACCCTACTTTTATGGTACTGATTTATAGAAGCTTCACTCTTTACATAGGAGATATGAAGATATTTTTTAAGTACTGCTTCAACCTCGTTCCAATCAATCGGTTTTGCTATATGTTCGTTCATACCTGCTTCACTTGTTTGTTGCTTATCCTTTTGCATAACAGCAGCACTTAAAGCAATAATTGGTATTTGGATATGTTGCTTACGAATTTTTTTAGTAGCTTCTATACCACCCATAACCGGCATTTGAATATCCATAAAGATTAAATCATACTTATTCTCTTGTACTTTTTTAAGTGCCTCTTTTCCATTAGAAGCTAAATCAACGTTGAGTCCATATTTTTCTAATTTCTCTTTTGAAATAAGTTGGTTGATATCATTATCTTCTACTAATAATACATCACCTCGTGTTTGTAGTATATAAGCCTCATTTTTAGTATCCATACTTTGAGAAACATTAGTCTGTGCATACTCAAAGGGAAGAATTACAAAAAACTTACTTCCTTGATTTATTTCACTCTCAAACCATATCTTACCACCAAGAAGTTCAACAATTTGCTTTGAAATTACTAAACCTAAGCCTGTTCCTTCATACTCTCGTGTATCAGAGTTATCCACTTGTGAAAAAGAGACAAAAAGTTTATCTTGATGCTCTTTACTAATACCAATACCTGTATCTTCAACACTAAACTTTAACAAAAGTGATTGCTCTTTTTTCTCTAATACTTCAACAATCAGAGATACTCTACCTTTTTGTGTGAACTTTATAGCATTGCTAACAAGATTTGTAAAAACTTGTTGTAATCGTAAAGCATCACCAATTAAATTTTTAGGTATTTGTTTATCTATTTTTACAACAAGCTTTATGTTTTTCTCTTTAAGTTTTGTAACAAATAGATTCTGAACATTATCTAGTACAGTTGATAAAGAGAAGTTTCCTTTTTCTATACTAAGCTTTCCTGCTTCTATTTTTGAAAAATCTAAAATATCATTGATAATTCCCAAGAGTGATTGAGCACTATAATCAAGTTTACTCATATAGTTATGTTGTGTCTTATTTAGCGGGGTTTGTAATAAAAGGTTAGATAGACCTATAATACCATTCATAGGCGTTCGAATCTCATGACTCATTTTGGCTAAAAACTCTGATTTTGTTTTGGTAGCAGATTCAGCTTTTTCCTTCGCTAAAGTTAAATCCTCTTCAAGTTGTTTTTGTAGTGATATATCTCTCCAAATAACATGAATAATAACATCATCTTTGGTTTTTATTTTCGTTAACGTAATCTCAGACCAAAACTCTTCACCATTTGATCGAATATGTACCCATTGGAATTTATGATTTCCTTTTTCTAAACATATCTGCATCATTTCATTTGCTTTTTCTAAAGAGTCTCTTCCATCAGGTTGATACTTAGGAGAGAGTTCCCAAGGATGAAGATTTAAAACCTGCTCTTTTGATTCATAATGTAAAATATTAACGATAGCATCATTACAATCAACAAATTTTCCATCTTTTAAAAGAAGTATAGCATCCGTCGCTCCATATACAAGTGTTTCAAGTATATCTCTTGCATTTTGTGCTTTTTCCTTCTCTTTTTGAAGTTCTATATTTTTTTCTTGAATCTTTTTGTTTATTCTTTGAGCCTCTTTATATCTCCATAAACCAATCAATGCTAAAAACAAAAATATTCCAAAAACTTGATATAAAAGTGTATAATCTATCCTATCTTCAAATTTAATAGCTAACCATTTATTATATATTTGCTGTTTTGCTTCCTCATCAAGTGTGGATTGAACCTTTTCCATGATACTATTAAGTAGCGGTTCATCATTTCTAGTAGCCGTACTTAACATCCACTTTTCATTAAATTTACCAGCAATTTTAACCTCGGTCATACCCTCTTTTTGTATAACATAAGCTGTTGAGGCTAAAGCATCTAAGTATCCAAAGACTTTACCTTTTCTAACAAATTCTAAACCTTCAACAGCATCTTTAACTTCAATAATTTTCATAAGTGGGTAGCGGTTTCTTAAAAGTTCAACTTGGGCATACCCTTTTACCAACGCAACTTTTTTACCATATAAGGCTTCCATGTTATCAATATATATTTGAGAATTTTTTGTAGCAACAACAAAAGGAAAAGAGACATAAGGCTTAGTAAAGTTCATATAAACTTTACGACTCGGTGTCTCCATAGCTAAAAGGATTATATCACACACTCTTTTTTGTGCAAATTCTAAGGTTTCACTCCAAGTTTTTGTTTGTACTAATTTAAACTCTATATTACTATTCTCTTTGAAAAGCTTTAAAATATCTGCAGTAATTCCTACATGTTTCCCTAAGCTATCAATCTTTTCAAAAGGCATCCAGTTAGGGTCAATACACATCTTGATAGCACCCTTATTTCTAAGATACTTTTTTTCCTTACTATTTAATTTGATATCTTTTATCTCTTTATAACTACCAAACCATTTTTTTCTAACTTGTATTTTTTGATATGCTGGAATTGAATCAAGGGCTTTATTAATAATAGAGACTAACTCTGGCCAATCATTTCGTACACTAAAAATAATATCTCGTGCCTCTCCTAAAGCAAAAGCAACATCAACATAATCAATTCCCTCTTTTGCTACTATGAACTCAACATTGTCAAAAAAGATAAAAAAATCTGCTTCTCCATTAATAACAGCTTTTATCATCTCTATTGAGGTATCTTTACTTATAACTTTATTCTTTAATTGCTTAGCAAGATTTTCAATAGCAAGGGTACCTTTTCGTATTGATATTTTTTTATTTTTAAGGTCATTAATGGTTTTGATATTTAAAGGATTTCCTTTTTTAACAAATACCTTTGGCGTACTTTTCATATAGCCTTTTGAGAAATTAAATAAAGCTTCTCTCTCTTTATTGTAAACTGATGCACTTATTCCATCAACATCCCTATTAATTGCTCTTTTTATACTCTTATCCCAATGATTATCTTCAAAAACTATTCGAAGTCCTGTTTTTTCATATATAAGATTTGCAATATCAACATCAATACCAGAAAAAGTACCATCGTAATTTCTTATAAGTAGTGGTGCACTATCTGTTGTTCCAGCTATTTTTATAACAGGATGTGTTTTTATAAAAGCTTTCTCTTTTTTTGTCAATATAACTTTTGTTTTTCTTTCAGAGACAACGATATCATCAAAATTGATGGGAGAATCTATTAAATCCATAAGATTATAAACATCAAAAATTCTTTCTAATTTAACTTTATTAATATTTCCTAATGGAATATTTTTTATGAAAGCAAGTTTTTTTAATGCTTTTGCTTCATATAACAAAGCCTCTTTAGTACGTTTTTGAACATTATACTTTTTGAGCATAATCTCAATAGTCTCTTCAATATTATCAAAAGCATATTTCCAGCCTTTTAAAGATGCCTTTGTAAATGCAATAACTCTCTTTGGATTTGCATCATAATAGCTTTTACTTGTAATTAAAATATCACTATAAAAATCAAATCCATAATCTTTAGGATCAAAAATAATAGGTTTAATACCTTGCTTTTTTAGCTCATAAGGTTCATTGGAGAGGTAGGATTGAAAAAGGTCAGTTTTACCATCAATTAAATCTTGAACATTAAAGCTATGTCGTTGCTTAATTAGACTATCCATTGAGACATTTTTCTTTGTCATCATAGCATTAAAAGTTACAGAAGAGACGGCATCAGGAGTTATCATAATTCTTTTGTTTTTAAAGTCTTGTATACTCTTTATACCTGATTGTGGTGTCGTAAGTAAGACTAAAGGAGAGGTTTGAAAAATAGAGGCTAAGAGTTTAAACTCTTTTCCTTTACTAATATCAATTATTGTATCTGAACCACCTATAGCATAGGTAGCTTTTTTACTTAAAACTTCATTACCTACATTCATACCATATTTATAGTTTCGAAGCTCTACCTCAAAACCAGCATCTTTATAATAGCCCTTCTCTTTTGCCATATAATAACCAGCAAATTCAAACTGATCAAGCCAATGTAATTGTAAGGAAACCTTATCTAATTGAGAACTAACAAGTAGTGTTGTAAAAGTTATTAATAAGAGTATTTTTTTCATAAAATATCTTTAAATATAATTTACTTAATGACTATTATATTCTCACTGAACTTAAATAAAATAATGTCAGAAAATAGTAAGAAAATTATACACTCAAAAAGTCAGAAAATAGTAAGAATTTAATAAATTAAACTATCAAAGTAAAAGATTATTTTTACAATAATTCTTTATAGTTTTTAAGAATATTATAAAAATTTCATATAAATTATATGTCGTACTGCTATACTTTTCTTGATATAATAGATAATAAAGAGTTTACAAAGGGTTACCATGAATATCATTATTGCTCCTGATTCTTTTAAAGAGAGCCTAACTGCTTTAGAAGTTTGCAATACAATGGAAAAAAGCCTGCTAAAAGTTTTTCCAAAAGCAACTATAAAAAAGGTTCCTTTAGCGGATGGGGGAGAAGGTACGGTTAAAACCCTAGTTGAAGCAAATAACGGTGAACTTATTCACATTAACGTCAAAGACCCATTAAATAGGGAAATTTCTGCTTATTATGGACTGATACATCATGGGCAAACTGCTGTGATTGAAATGGCAACAGCTAGTGGTCTTGAACTGTTACAAGAAGATGAAAAAAACCCTTTAAAAACAACCAGTTTTGG
>CAZIES010000016.1:0-4404 GCA_964538295.1 uncultured Arcobacter sp.
AAAAAGTTGAAACTTTAAAATAATAATGATATAATTTTTTAAATTATTATTTAAGGCTTTATTATGAAAAATGCTTTTTCTTTACTTGAATTAATTTTTGTGATAGTTGTCATTGGAATTTTAGCTAGTATTGCTATTCCTAAATTGATGGATACAAGAAATGATGCATTAGTATCATCTATAAAACAAGATTTGAATTCCTTGACAACTTCAGTGCAGACCTATTATATGTTAAATGGAAAAATTGATAATATTTCTGATGCTATAACCTTAAATTCAACTCTTTGGGAAGTTGACGGTCTAAAGGCTATATTTAAAGATAATGAAAATGATTGTATAATTGCACAAATTATAGAAAGTGATACTAAACAATTCAGTATAGATATTAATGAAGATAGCTCAGTTATTTGTAAAAAACTGGTTTTTTCAGGTATCATGGATATTAGTTATGATTTATACTAAAGGAAATAAATGAATAATAAACAGTTTTTTAGTGTTCCTTATATTGAAAATAATATTTTAGAACAACTTTTAAAGGAACAAGGGGAAATTGGTTATTATGATTTACCTAACCAAAATGTTGAAAAAATATTAAACTTTTCAAACTCAATAACAAAAAGAAATATTGTTATTATTGGAATTGGAGGAAGTTCTTTAGGGACAAAAGCTGTTTATGATTTTTTACGATACTCTAAAAAAACAGATAAGAAACTTCATTTTTGTGAAAGTACAGATCCTGTTTTATTAAACTCTACTTTTAATCATCTTGATTTAAAGGATACGCTATTTTTAATTATTTCAAAATCAGGGTCAACTATTGAAACGGTCTCTATTTTTAAATATATTTTGACTAAAGTTGAATTAAGTAGAGGAAACTTTGTCATTATTTCTGATAAAGGCTCACCTTTAGAAAATTTAGCCATTGATAAAGGTTTGCCTTATTTTGAAATACCTCAAAATGTTGGTGGAAGATTTTCTGTTTTAAGTACAGTTGGTTTAGTTCCTTTAGCAATTATTGGGGTTGATATTCAAAAATTACTTGATGGTGCTAAAAAGATAAAAGATTCATTTTTTAATAAAAAAAGTGCTTTTACCGACATTGTAACAAAGGCATCTTTTTATGCTAAAAATGTAACAAAATATAATGTAAATTGTCTTTTTTCTTATAGTGAGAGTCTTCGAAGTTTTAATGATTGGTATATTCAACTTTGGGGTGAGAGCCTTGGTAAACGTCAACGGCACTCTTATTTAAATGTTGGTTTAACTCCTATTGGTCTTATTGGACCAACAGATCAGCACTCTTTTTTACAACTTATTATTGAAGGTACACGAGATAAGTCGGTTACTTTTGTAAAAGTAAAAGATTTTGATGTACATATGCAAATTCCTGATATCTCAATTCCTCATTTGGAAAAGCTTGATTTTATTAATAATACGGATTTTTCATCATTGATTAATAAACAAGCAGACTCTATTATTGAATCTTTAGCAAAAAAAGGGGATATTCCTTTAGATATTATAGAGATTGATGCGATTAGCGAAGAGACTATTGGAGAACTCTTTTTTTATTATGAACTTCTTACTTCTACCGTTGCAAAAATGCTTGATATTAACGCTTATGATCAACCCGGTGTTGAAGATGGAAAGAAAATCCTTAGAGGTTATTTTGATTAAAGCAATTTTTCTTGATCGTGATGGTGTTATTAATGTTGAAAAAAACTATCTGTATAAAATTGAAGACTTTGAGTTTATTGATGGTGTTTTTACCTCTTTAAAATACGCACAAGATTTAGGTTATAAACTATTTGTTATCACGAATCAATCAGGAGTGGGAAGAGGTTATTATACTCTTGATGATTTTGAAAAACTTACTTCTTGGATGATAGAGAAATTTAGACAAAATCGTATTGAAATACTTCAAGTTGAACTTTGTCCCCATGCTCCTACTGAAAATTGTGATTGTAGAAAACCTAAAACAGGTATGATTGATAATATTTTACAAAACTATAAAATTGACCTTGAAAACTCTTGGCTTATTGGTGATAAGTTTTCTGATATTAAGTGTGCACAAAATGCAAATATTAAAAATACGATTCAAGTTAAATCAGGACATGATTTTGACGAATCCTTATCCCCTGCTACTTATGTAATCAACTCATTAAAAGAACTACCTACTATTATCAAATCGTAATCATTTTTTAGCTAAACTATTTACCATTTCTAAAAATGGATAGCATATGAAATATACAGATACAAATTTTAATGATAAAACGGTATTGATTACAGGTGCCGCAGGATTTATTGGCTCAAATCTCTGTTTTTATTTTCAAGAAAATTTTCCTGATGCGACAGTGGTAGCGTTAGATAGTTTTCGTAGTGGTGAAACACTAAGTAATGGGAATTTAAAATCATTTGGTCACTATAAAAACCTTTTGGGATTTAAAGGAATTGTTATCAGTGGTGACATCAATGATAAAACAATTTTAAAACAACTTGAACACGATTATAACTTTGATTATATTTTTCATCAAGCAGCAATTTCTGATACAACAGCTAGTGAACAAGATCTTATGATAAAAACCAATGTAAATGCCTATGAAAATTTATTAAAAATTGCTATTAATCATAGTGCTAACATGATTTATGCAAGTTCAGCAGCAACTTACGGGGACAGTGACAGGTTTGAAGTAGGTTTTGAACAACCAAATAATGTTTATGGTTTTTCAAAAGTGATGATGGATAATATCACTTTTGAATATATGCAAAAAGATTTAGATATAACTATAGTAGGACTTAAGTATTTTAATGTCTATGGAGCAAGGGAGTTTTATAAGAATAAAACAGCTTCTATGGTAGTGCAGTTTGGACATCAGATTTTAAAAGGACTTACTCCTAAACTTTTTGAGGGAAGTGATAAGATTTTACGAGACTTTATCTATATTGAAGATATTATTCAAGCGAATATTAAAGCTGCAACACCTAAACAATCAGGTGTCTATAATGTAGGTACAGGAAAAGCTCGAAGTTTTGAAGATATTGTAAATATCTTACAAAAAGAGTTGGAAATTGATAATGGTAAAGAGTACATCCCGAATCCTTATGTGGGACAGTATCAATTTTTTACACAAGCAAATATTGATACAACAAAAGAGAATTTAGGTTATGAACCTAAATTTAGTATGGAAGCTGGGATAAAAGCATATATCCCAGAAATTAAACGATTATTTGAAACAGAGGTGAAGTAATGAAAACAATATTAGACAATAGTACACAACCAAATATTTTAGTAATAGGTGATTTAATGGTCGATCACTATTTATGGGGAGCATGCGATAGAATATCGCCAGAAGCACCTGTTCCTATTATTGATATTAAAAGTGAATCATCAGTTCTTGGTGGTGCGGGTAATGTTATTAATAATCTTTTATCTTTAGGCTCACAAGTAGGTGTTTTATCAGTTGTTGGTGATGATGATGTAGCGGAAGAAGTACGTTATTTAATCGATGCAACAGAAGCAAAATCATATTTGATTTTACAAAAGGGAAGAAGCACTTCTAAAAAATCTCGGATTATGGCATCAAAATCTCAAATTGTACGATATGACCATGAAAGTAAAAACAATATTTCGTTTGATAGTGCCGATAAGCTTTATGCCAAACTGCAACAAATTATCAATGCATATGACATTATTCTTTTATCAGATTATGGAAAAGGTGTTTTAACAAAACATGTGACTAAACAGATAATTTCTCTATCTAATAAGTTTGGTAAAAAGGTGATTGTTGATCCTAAAGGAACAGATTACTCTAAGTACAAAGGAGCTTACTTCTTAACACCAAATAAAAAAGAGGCTGAATTAGCAACTGGTATTAAAATTGAATCTGATGATACTTTACGTGATGCCTTAGAAACATTACAAAAAACGGCTAAGTTAGATTTATCGTTAATTACTTTAAGTGAAGATGGAATCTCTGTATTAAATAATAATGAAGTAACAATTAAACCAACAGTTGCCAGAGAAGTTTATGATGTAACTGGTGCAGGAGATACTGTTTTAGCCTCTTTAGGGTATGCTCTTTCAAAAGATGTTGATATTTATACTGCTGTAGAGTTTGCAAATTTAGCTGCTGGTGTGGTTGTTGGAAAACTTGGAAGTGCAACGGTTACTTTAGATGAGATAGAAGAGTATAAAGCGAGTCTTCATAAAAGCTCGATTGAATTACATATTAAAACTCGAAAAGAGATTAAAAAAATAGCAAAACGATTAAAAGAACAAAATAAAAAAGTAGTTTTTACTAATGGATGTTTTGATATTTTACATAAGGGACATGCTGCTTATTTAAATACAGCAAAATCCTTTGGAGATGTTTTAATTGTAGGGTTAAATTCAGATGCTTCTGTTAA
>CAZIES010000016.1:4504-26544 GCA_964538295.1 uncultured Arcobacter sp.
TTGGACAAGAAATAGGGTGTAAGATTATAGGTTTTACTGGACGTGATGGTGGTGCTATGGATGCTTATTGTGATGTTAATTTAATTGTACCATCAGATAATACCCCACGAATTCAAGAGATGCATATTCTTTTTGGACACACTATTTGTCAATTAATTGACAATGCTTTTGATAAATAAAATAGATTTTAAGGAATAAAAATTGAGTTTAACAGCAGAAAATAAAAAATTAATATTTGATTCAATTAGAGACGTACCTGATTTCCCCAAAGAGGGAATTGTTTTTAAAGATATTACAACCTTACTTAATAATAAAGAAGCTTATCAAGCATTAATGAATCACTTAGAAGAACGATATAAAACTTATGATTTAGATTATGTAGCTGGAATAGATTCAAGAGGATTTATTTTTGGTGCAGCATTAGCTGATAGATTAGGTGTGGGATTTGTTCCTGTACGAAAAAAAGGAAAACTTCCTGCGACTACTGTTTGTGAGAAATATGAACTTGAATATGGATTTGATGAGGTTGAGATTCATCTTGATGCTTTTTGTAATAATGAAAATGCAAGAGTTTTGTTGATTGATGATTTAATTGCAACTGGTGGTACTGCAAATGCAGCTGCAAAATTAATAAAAAATGTAAAAGCTGAGTTAGTAGAGGTTTGTTTTTTGTTAAATCTTAAGTTCTTAGAAGGGGATAAACGTGTTGAAGAACATGCTCCTGTCTACTCGGTATTGGATATTTAATGAATAAAATGTATATTCCAAAGCCAAGTGTTTTTGATCCTGATAAAAATGGACATTTTGGAGAGTTTGGTGGGCGTTATGTTCCAGAAACTTTAATGCCAATACTGCTTGAACTTGAACATGAATATGAAAAATACCGTTTTAATCAAGATTTTTGGCAAGAAGTTAATGAATTATTAAAAGATTATGTAGGAAGAGAAAATCCACTCTATTTCGCTAAAAATATTTCTGAAGAGTTAGGTGCTAAAGTATACTTAAAAAGAGAAGATTTAAATCACACAGGTGCCCATAAAGTTAATAATGTTATTGCGCAAGGGCTATTAGCAAAAAAACTTGGCAAAACAAAAGTTATTGCTGAAACTGGTGCTGGACAACACGGTGTTGCCACAGCAACAATTGCAGCTCTACTTGGTTTAGAATGTACTGTATTTATGGGTGCAAAAGATGTTGCTCGACAAGAGTTAAATGTATTTAGAATGAAACTTTTAGGAGCAAAAGTCATTGCTGTTGAGAGTGGAAGTAAGACTTTAAAAGATGCTATGAATGATGCCATACGATATTGGGTAACCAATGCAAGGGATACTTTTTATATTATTGGAACAGTCGCAGGACCACATCCATACCCTATGATGGTACGAGATTTTCAAGCAATTATTGGTTATGAAGCGCGGGAACAGTTTTTACAAAAAGAAAAGACGCTACCTGATTATGTTGTGGCATGTATTGGTGGTGGTTCAAATGCAATTGGAATCTTTTCACATTTTCTAGAAGATGAAGAAGTGACATGTGTAGGGATTGAAGCTGGTGGATTAGGTCTTGACACCGATAAACATGGATGTTCATTAGAAAAAGGAAGTCCTGGGGTTTTACATGGACAGTGTTCATATCTTTTACAAGATGAAGATGGACAAGTTTTAGAAGCACACTCTATTAGTGCAGGGCTTGATTATCCAGGAATCGGACCAGAACACTCTTTTCATAAAGATAATGACTCTGTAGAGTATGATTCAATTACGGATAAAGAAGCCTTGGATGCTTTTGTATGGTTAAGCCGTAAAGAGGGTATTATTCCTGCTTTTGAAAGTTCTCATGCCATTGCTTATTTAAAAAAAGCACAAGATAAACTAAAAGGTAAATCAGTAATTGTTAACCTTTCTGGTCGAGGAGATAAAGATATGGTGCAAGCAAAAGACTTGTTACATTTTGATTAAGGTGAACAATGAAAAAGAAAATTGAAGAGCATAATGGAAAAATTCTTTTTGTAATTGTTGCTATCTTCCTTGGTTTTTTAGCTTACAACTTATATCATGCACCGGTTGAAGGTTTTGAAAATAAGTTTATCTATTTACTTAGAACTTATGGATATATTATTCTTTTTGCATGGAGTATTTTAGAAGGTGAACTAGGACTAATTATGGCAGGGCTTATGACCCATGAAGGTTCGATGAATCTTTATCTTGCTATCTTTATTGCAGGACTTGGCGGGTTTGCTGGAGATCAAATTTATTTTTATATTGGACGATTTAATAAAGGGTATGTTCATAGGAACTTTAAAGGGCAACGTCGAAAGTTTGCATTAGCCCACTTACTTCTGATTAAATATGGCTGGCCAATTATTTTTGTACAACGATATATGTACGGAATGCGAACCATTATTCCAATCTCTATTGGTTTAACACGCTATAATGCAAAAACTTTTGCCTTTATTAATCTTATTTCCGCATGGTGTTGGGCGGCAATTACGATTATTCCAACATGGTACTTTGGAGAGCAAATCTTAGATGTTCTTAAGTGGGCAAAAGCTCATTGGTATTTTGCTTTACCTTTTGCTTTAATATGTGGTGGTAGTATTATTTATTATTTTAATAAAATGTCAAAGAAACAGGAGAAATAGTCACGTGAAAATTAATGTAACTAATGAGTCTATAAAAAAAATTGAAGCAGATGTAGAGATTATTATTGTTTGCGAAAAAAATTTAGAACAAAAAAATATAAAAGATAAAAAACTTTTAGAGGATTTAAACTTTAAAGCAGGTGATGAAGAGTCAGTTTTTTTACCAGAATCTAAACGAATCTATGTTGGTTGTGAAGAGAGTTCTTATGATGCTATTGCAATTGCGATTGCAACAGCAATGAAAAAATTTAAATCAACAAAATTTAAAGTTGTAAAAGTTGAAGCTTTAAGTGATGAAACTTTAAGTGTAAAAGCTTTTGTAGAAGGAACACTTTTAGGAACCTACAGCTTTACAAAGTATAAAAGCCAAAAGAAAAAAGAACAAAATAAAGAGTTAATCATTGCTGTTAAAGATGATTTAAAAGCACTTAAAAAAATAGTTAATGAATCAACAATTATTGCACAAAGTGTTAATAAAACTCGAAATTTTGTTAATACGACTCCTGATGACTTTTATCCTGAAATTATGGCTAAAGAAGCAAAAAAGATAGCCAAAGAGGTAAAAATTGATTGTAAAATTCATGATGAAGAGTATTTAGAAAAGAATAAAATGGGTGCCATGCTAGCTGTAGCACGAGCTTCTGCCCATGAACCAAAGTTAATTCATTTAACTTATAAACCAAAAAATGCTAAGAAAAAAGTTGTTTTAGTTGGTAAGGGTTTGACTTACGATTCAGGTGGGCTTTCGTTAAAACCAGCAGATTATATGGTAACAATGAAATCAGATAAAAGTGGTGGTAGTGCTGTTTTAGGTATGATGAATGCTATTGCACAACTCAATTTACCAATTGAAGTTCATGGTATTGTGGGTGCTGTTGAAAATATGATTGGTGGCGATGCTTATAAACCTGATGATGTATTGGTGGCAAAAAATGGTAAAACCATTGAAGTTAGAAATACAGATGCCGAAGGACGATTAGTTCTAGCTGATTGTTTATGTTATGCTCAAGATAAGATAAAAGATATTGATTATATTTTTGATTATGCCACTTTAACAGGAGCTTGTGTAGTTGGTGTTGGAGAGTACACAACAGGTATTATGGGAAATAGTAGTACGTTAAAATGTAAAGCTGTTAAAAACTCACAAAAAGCAGGTGAATATGCAACTTCATTACCATTTAATCGATTTTTGAAAAAATCAATTAAATCTGAAATTGCTGATATTTGTAACATTGCAAGTACACGATATGGTGGTGCAATCACTGCAGGTCTATTCTTAGATAACTTTGTTTATAAAGAGAATAAAGATAAGTGGTTACACTTTGATATAGCTGGACCTGCTTTTGTTGAAAAAGCATGGGGATATAACCCTCATGGTGCAAGTGGAGCAGGTGTTAGAATGACAATTCAACTGCTTCAAGAGATATCCCAAGATTAGTATGAAGAAGCGTCCCGTTAGGGACTCCTCTTTATCTTAAAAAACTTCGTTCAAAAAATTTTGAAGTTTTTGATAAATCCCAAGACATAATTATAAATGGGATATTTAATGAACCATAAGAATCCATTTCTTTTACAATATTAACTCCTCCTAACTTCTTATAGAGTTTAAAGTGTTCTTTTTTGATACCAGATAAAGTTAAATCTAAACTATTATTATTAAAAACTATAAACAAACCTTTCATTAGATATTTAAAACCTAAGTTTAACCCTGAGTTTTTGTGTCTAACTGCAAGCCTTGATACTTCAGCAATTTTTTTATTTCTTTTTCGAATTTCATCAAATGAAAACTTTTCTTCAGATGGTAGTTTATTTTTTGAATCAAAAATAATTCTATTTGTACCAATAAGTTCTTGATTATTTTTATAATAGATTATTGCAGAATTTTTATCAAATATGTCAAAATTTAATCCCTCAATTGTATCTGGAAATTCATTTTGATAATTAATATCGGTATAAATATCACTACGTAGCTTAAATACGTCTAAAAGTTCTTCTGCAGTTTTAGTTAAATAAATATTTTTTATAGAGTTGTCCCAGTTTATTTTTTTATTAAAACTAATACTATCTTCAATAACCTCCTCTAAAAAAATTCTTTTTTGAAAGAGTTCAAGTGCTTTTTCTTGTTCCTTTATAAAAGTTTTTGGCATATGTTGCATTTTTTCATGCACTAAAGTTTCTAACTGTGTTAATGTTTTGTTTTGATTAATGTAAAACATTCTGTTCTCCTTTTTTGAAATAGGAGAATAGTTTAATATATGTTTGTCACAGTATACGTCACATCTTTTTCGTATAGTATTGTTTAAAATAAATTTAGAAAATAGTAGTTAATTGTTAGGAGTTTTAAAAAGAAGTATTTTTATTCTTCAGATGTTAATTTACATCCAATACTTGGTATAGTTTCAATGAATTGTACTTCTATCTTGTTTCTAAGACGATAAATTAGTGTTCGAAGAGCACTCTCAGAAACAGGTTTATCTGGCCAAATCTGATGTTCCAAATCTTCTAATGAAACAATGTTACCTCGTGCACTTGCTAAAATTGTTAGAAGTGATTTTTCATTGGAACTTAGTTTTAAAGGTTTTTCATTATAATAAAGGTTCTCTTGTTGAATGTCATAAGCATAATGAGCATTTAATTTTATTGGTTCAATTGTTTCAACTAAATTAAGTTTATGAGTCTCTAGTAAAAGTATGGATTTTAAATGTTCTCTTTTAAAGGGTTTAGTGATATAGGATATTGGATTTGTTTGTGCTGCTTTTTTAATGGTTGCTTCATCTGAAAATGAAGTAAGGTAAATAATTGGGATATCTTTTATTTTTTTGATAGCTTGTGCTGTTTCTATACCATCTTTGCTATTTTCTAAACGAATATCCATGAGAATAATATTAGGTTCATCTTCATGTACACTTTTTAAAGCATCGTCATAGTTTCTAACCATATTTGTAACTTGATAACCAAGCTGTTTTAACATACTGCTTATATCTAAGGCAATTATGGTTTCATCTTCAACAATAAGTATTTTAGCTGTTTTCATTTTGTTCCCATTCTATTTTAACATGTACCCCAAGTTCAGGTTCAATTGTTATTTTCCCATGCAATTGTTGTGTTGCTAAGGTATTGACTAAAATTAGACCTAGTGAGTTAGAAACACTATTTTTGTCATAACCTATACCATTATCATTGACAACTAAGCTATAAAGAGAGTTTTTCTTGCTTAGTGTAATATCAATTTCACCAATACCATCTGGAAAGGCATATTTTAGTGAGTTTGTAATAAGTTCATTTAAAATGAGTCCACAATAGACAGCTTGTTCCGTTTTGAGTTCACTTTGTATATTAAAATAGATACGCACTTCATTTTTATAGCTCTCTTTAAGTTCTTCTATTAAGTTTTTGAAATACTCATAAGCATTTACATAGGTGATATTTTCTTTTTTATAAAGAAGTTCGTGTAGGTGTATCATAGCATTGATACGATTTTGAATGGTTGTAAAAATATTTTGTATTTTTTTGTCACTCACTTCATCACTTTGTAACCGTATAAGTGAAACAATGGTTTGCATATTATTTTTAACTCGGTGATTAAGCTCTTTGAGTAAAATACCCTTTTCATCTAAAGCTGTTTTTAAATCAGCTGTTTTTTCTTCAACTTGTATCGCTAAACGTTCCTTTTCATTTTTTTGTTGAATGATGAGTTTCTGGCTTACATCATTTTTCTCTTTTTGGAGTTGTTTAATTCTATCTGCTAAAGCAATTGAAAAAATAATAGCTTCAAGAACTAAAGCTGTTTCAACAAAATAAGGAAAAATATTATACATGTTGAAAATTCCTACACTTGAAAGGTACATAGATGTAAAGGCACTTGCAATAATAATTTCACCAAATAATACAAAATAAGCTTGTCTGTTTCTTCTAAAAGTAGCATAAAATGCAACAATCATTAAATATATAATAAAGCAAAAGGATAATAGATTTCTATATGTATTGAATAAATCAGTTGAACTGAATACTATAATAGAGATTGGCATTAAGATTAAAAATAGATTTAGAACTTTATCAAACCAAGGATACTGCTTTGTCTGTAAAAAAGATTTTGTAAATAATCCCAAAGAAAAAATTGGAAAAGCTGCTAATATAGTTGCAAAACTAATTATATAAAAAATCATCGTTTGATTTAAAAGATAAATATTAGCTAATCCTACAAAAATTAAATGATGGATAATAATTCCAATAATATAGAGAACATAAAATAGATAACTTATATCTTTTGTAAAGAAATATATAAAAAGGTTATAAAATGCTAAGATAAGCATCGCTCCAAAAAACAATGCTAGCATAAGTTGATGTTTAATTTCTTTTGTATATAAATCTTGGCTATTCCAAAGATTTAATTTTATTATTAATGTTGTAATATAAGAAGATGCTTGAATATAATATATTTTTGTCTCATAGGGTTTTAAATTAATTTTAAAAATTGGTTTAATAGTTTTTCTGTTCTTATCGATTTGAAATAAACCATCTCTTTTTTCTTTATAGTTTTCATCAGGGTTATAAAAGTTTATATGGGTAGTTAGAGCATTATCGTATTCAATTATTTTAGTTAATGTTTTACTGGAATTGTTTTTAAGTGTAAATTGTACCCACACATTAAAATCTGGTGAGTAGCCATAGCCTAAAAGTTTTTTATCATTTGGTTTAAAAAGAAGTTCTTTCTCTCTTATATCATTAAAGGTAAGTTTGCGTGATTTGTCAATAAAGATTGATGTATGTGGTAAAATATCATAAAATTCTGTCTTATCATCAATCATGAGTATTTTAGCTTGACTTGAAATAGATATAAGTATTAGAAAGATACCGATAAAAAAGGGAAAGGTTGCGCTTTTTTTCACGTGTGATATTGTTCCTATTCAAGAGATTTATTTTTTGTCAAATTTGAAAAATTTGTGCATTATATAATAAGCGTAAATTTAAATATTGTATAAAACTGCTATTTAAATCTATTAAGACCTAATTGTAGTTAGCTTTGATAAAATAGAGTATGCGAAAAAAGAATATTGAAAAAATTAAAAAATCAGCTTTTTTTAAAGATGAGCGACTCCCGTTTGTAGAAGCACGATTTGTTTTAGATTCAGATTACCACTATACTGAACATTTTCATGAAACACTCTCTATTGGTGCAATTGAACATGGGCAGGTTGCTTATATGCATAAAGATGATTATTACGTATTAAAAGAGCATGAATTAGCCGTGATTAATCCTTTTGTAGTACACGCTTGTAATCCTATTGAAAAGCAATCTAGAACATATCATATGACTTATATTGATGAACAGTGGTGTAAAGGTATACAAGAGACAATTTTTGATGATGTCAAAGAGTATGTACCAGTCTTAGGTGTTAATTTATATGATAAGGTTTTATATAGAAAATATTTAGAACTTAATTATAGTCTTTTGAGTAATGAGTATCTTTATATTGAAAAAGAGGAGTTACTCTATAATTTTTTGGTTAAACTTTTTACAAAATATTGTGATACAAAAGTAACAAAAAGTGTTGCTTCAATGGATAGTATTAATGCTATTGAGAAAGCAAAAGTCTTTATGCAAGAAAATGTTTATGAGAATTTAACAATTCAAGATATGTGTAATCATGTGGGTCTTTCAGAGTTTCACTTTATTCGACTTTTTAAAGAAGTCTCTTTTACAACACCCCATTCATTTTTATTAAATTTAAAAATCAATGAGGTAAAAAAACGTTTAGCTAAAGATGAAAATATTGCAGAAGTTGCTTCAAGTGTCGGTTTTTTTGATCAAAGTCACCTTAATCGTGTTTTTAAACAATTTGTTGCAGCAACTCCATTTGAATATAAACGCTCTTTAAACACTGCTAAATCATAGAATAAAAAAGAGCAATACCCATAAAAAGTAGAAGTAGTCCAAAGAGTTGATTTATATTTGAAAATGATAGAATTTTTTCTTTGAGCTCCTTTTTATTAAGTAACAGTACAAGTAAAGAATCCCAAATAAATACAAACAAAAACATCCATAAACCATAAAGAAGCTGAATGCCTAAAGGTGTTTCACTACTAATAACTAAAGTAAAAAGTGAAATATAAAAAATAGAAATTTTAGGGTTTAAGAAGCTCAAATAAAAGCCTCTTAATACCTCTTTATAAAAGCTATTTTGGTTGAGTTTTTGTTTATTATTTGTCAATAGTATTTTTCCTTGTGAAGCCATTACTTGATAGCCTAAAAAGAGCAGATAAGTTCCTCCTGCTATTTTTATGATATTCATCATTAGTTCAGAATGTGAAAAAATTGTAGCATAACCTAATAGACAAATGAGGATGTAAAAACCATTTGATAAAGCAATTCCTAAACTGGCTCCTATGGCAACTTTTGGCTGATTGTTTAAAGAACTATTGACTAAATAAACAAAGTCTGCTCCAGGGCTTAATAGTGCAATAAAGTGTGCAGCTGCTATGATAAAAAACTCATTTAAATATATTTCCAATTTTTTCTCCTTTAGGTTATTAGAATTGTGTTACTTCGCCTTCATTTGCGATAAACTTTCTGGTATTTAGGTCAACAAAATAGTATTTCTTTTTTCGAATTACTCCTTCAATATCATAACCCGCTTTTTTTTCCCAAAATCCAAGTTCATATTTGTCTGTGATTTCTATGCTTTGTAAGCCTTTGATGCTTTTATAAGCAAGTAATGCAAAGTTATAAAAACGTAGTGGGAAACCTTGCTCTAAGCTCAATGCTTCTCCATCAACACTATGAAGTATCATGGCATCATTTTTTAAAGCATGTGAGAGTGGCATCGTTGATTCATACTTTGGTTTGTCACTATTTCCGATACTTGTCTGTTTTAAATAGAGTGTTTCATCTGGTTTGATATTTAAATAGTTAAATAGCTCTTTTAAGTAGGTTCCAGTCCAAGTTCTTCGAATACTCCAGTTACAAACACACATCATTCTTCGGCTAATGGTAGTTTGAGGTAGGTTTAAAATTTCACCATAGCTAAGTTCATAGCTTTTATTATTATAAATAAGTATTAATCGCCAGCTGTCAAGATCAAAATCTTTGGGAGGCTCTTCTTGATAATAAAGTAATGAAGAGGGCTTTTTTTCAATACGAGGTGTTTTTGTTATGGAATTATTGTTAATATTGTTTTTTACACATCTAAGTGTAAACATATTATCTCGAATGGTTGCTTTGTAACTATCTCTTGCAGAACAGCGCATATAGTCTTCATCATGTAACCCGCTTCCTCCTCTAGCAATTTTTATGTCATTATCATTTAAATTGACTGGATTTTTTGACTCTTTATCCCAATGATAGTTTTCACTTACACTATCTAAACACCATTCAAAAAAGTTACCAGCCATATCCATACAACCAAAAGCAGATCTGTTTTTACTATAATAATTTGCTTTTGTTGGTGTTCTATTTAGTTCACCTTGACATCCTGGCGCATAGTTTGCATGTTCTAAAGTTGCTTCTTCATTGCCCCAAGGATAAACTCTATTGTCATCTCCTCGTGCTGCATACTCCCATTGGGCTTCCGTTGGAAGTTCTTTACCTACAAAGTTTGCATAAGCACAAGCTTCATACCAAGATATACCAGTAACAGGAAACTCTTTTTTATTCCAAATACTCTCTTCCCAATAGCAAGGTTGCTCAATTTTATTTTCTGTGATAAAGTTCCAACCTTTTTTACACCAATACTCTTGTTTTTTATAACCATCTGCTTTAATGAATTTAAAGAACTCATCATTGGTCACTGGTTCTTTATCAATATCAAATGGGGATAAAACAACCTTTTTAATAGGTAGTTCATCATCACTTAAATTACTTCCTCTATCAAAGGGTCGAGGTTCTATTCTTATCATTGTTTTTTTCATTTTAAGAGTCCTATACTTCCTACAAGTTTATTGACAATTTTTTTTGGTCCATAAATAGCAATTCCTAAATAATCCAGCTCTTTAGTATCTGTTGTATTAATAGCATTGGCATAATCTTCATAGGTTTTTGTTTTTTGGGCTACATTACTAAAATCAACAACAAAACACTCATTGTATTTTTCTTCAAAAAGTGTTTCTCGCAAAAGTAGGAGTTCTTCTTTATTGCTTTTTAGAATTGGAATGGGTAGGGTTGTTATTCCACTGTGAACTCTTTGTTCTTTATCTTCTAAATCATAGCCAATAAGCCCATCAACTTTCTTTCCTAGGGTTAGTGATAGAACACTTGCACTGTTTGCAATCAATCCTAAGGGTAAATTTTCATCAATTAAAATGACACATTTCATTTTTTATTCTCCTTTTTATTTGTTATTACAAAATTTGGTAAAATTTTTATCTCTCCAAAAATACTCCAAACCATGGATATATCAGTCTGTTTTGATATAAACTTTAGGTCATACATTTCAACTGCATTTGCATTGGTCAAACAGTAGTCATGTGTGCCATCTTGTACACTTTTAGCTGCTTGACTAGTTGACTCTAAAAGATCAATTTCAAAAGTTTTTTCCTCAAAAATTCCATCTTTATAGTAGTCTAGTTTTTTTGTTGGTGCAGGATGTGAAGCTATTTTAATAGAGGTTGCTTTTTTAAGAGTCTCTATATTGAATACTTTTCTAACGGCTATACCATATGGGGGCGTATTTTCTATAAATGTAGCCAAAAGTTCAATATCGCTATCCATATAAAAGTTGTTTATTTTTGAATAAGCATTAGCAACAATGACGACATCAGATATACCTTTTTTTACAGCATTAAAGGCATCTTCATAGGTATTAAAAAGTGTGATTTTCTTGTAATCAGCTTGCATGCTATTACATAGTTTTAAAGTAACATATTCACTACTTGTTCCAGGTGGTCCAAGCGTAGCAAATCTGATATGACTGTTACATTTATTTAAAGAGTGTTGATTGAGTAAAATCATGCGTTTCCTTTTATAAAAATTTCCTGTAATTATGTCGTAAATTACGCAGCATGTCTTGGATAAAACTGCTATTTTATGGGGTGTATAGAGTTTTTATTGAAAATATCTCGCAGTAGCAGTTTTATACAAAATAACTATAAAGAAATACTTTTAAAAGAGTAAAAAAACAGATTAGATTATGGAAGATTAAGTTAAGAAATATTAATACAAATCAAGGTTTTAATTATAAGTTTTTGATATAGTTTCGCAAAAGGTAAATATGAAAAATAGAATCATCCTTGAACGAAGAAAATTTATACAAAAATCAACCCTTGGAATATTAGGACTTATTGGTGCAGCATCTGTGGGTGTAGCACCTTTTTTGAATGCAAAAGAGTTTCGTCTTAGACCTCCTGGTGCCGTTAACGAAAAAGAGTTTTTATCTTTGTGTATTAAATGTGGTCAATGTGCACAAGTCTGTCCCTATCATAGTATTGAATTAGCTGATATTTTTAAAGGACATGGAATAGGAACCCCTTATATCGATGCATTAGAGCGAGCCTGTTATTTATGTAAAGCTTTACCTTGTGTGTTAGCGTGTCCTACAGAAGCTTTAAGTCACAAAGTCGAAAAACCTCAAGATGTACAAATGGGAGTTGCTGTATTTAAATACTCTAATCGATGTATAGGGATTAGTAAAGAAGAGGTAAGTAAAAAAGATATTAAACGTATTACCTCAGGTATCTATACCAACAAATTAGAAAAAGAAGTGTTGAGAAAAATTAATGAGTTTGAAGATGAACAGTGTACGATTTGTGCGGATATGTGTCCTTATCCAAATGCTTTAAATGCGATACAAATGGTTGAACATAAGCCAACAAAGGGAAAAAAGCCAGAAATTAAATCTTCATGTGTTGGTTGTGGTGTGTGTGCTGAACTGTGTCCGACTGATGCTATTGTTATTGAACCACGGTTAAATTATGAAGAGTATTATGTACAAAAGAAACGATATTAAAATTGGGAGAAAGTAAAATGATTCGTCTTATATTAGTGGTGGGGCTATTGACTGTTAGTCTATATGCTCAAGAGTTTGTAAAAAGTAGTGTGTGTAAAGGGTGTCACCCAACAATTTATGCGGAGTATTATGACTCAGCACATAGAAAAGCATCTATTTTTGAAGATGAGTTACATAAAGCTGTATGGGAAAAGCATCCTGATAAACAAAAAAAACAGTATACCTGTGCTAAGTGTCATACTCCAACAGATAGTAAATTGATTCAAGCTTTAGAAAACAATGAAGAAGCAATGCCTCAAAAAACTGATGTACAAACACAAGAAGCAGTTTCTTGTGTTTACTGTCATAAAATTAAAGATATAGAAGAACACACACAATCAAACAAAAATATTATGAGTTTAAAAGAGAAACTTCTTTTCTCAGCAGATGAAAATAACCGAGATATTAAGAAAAAAGAGTATAAAGACAAAGAGTCTTATTTAGGTATGGTAAAAGAGAAAACAGGTTCCCCTTTTCATACAATTGACTACTCTAATAAAAACTTTTATAATGGTAAAATGTGTATGGGGTGCCACTCTCACTTAAAAAATGATAATGATGTAGATGTTTGCCGTATTGATAAAGATGCGGCTAAAGATGAAGAGACCAACTGTATTAGTTGTCACATGCCTAAAGTAAAAGGAACAGCAACCTCTATTAAGTTAACTAAAACACATACCTACCATGGATTTGCTTCGACTTCAAAAAACAACTCCATGTTAGCAAAATATGTAAAGATCAAATCAAAGAAAACAAAAGAGGGGTTTAGAGTCTCTATTAAAAATGAGGCTAGTCATAACCTCTTTTTACATCCTATGCGTTTAGCAAAACTTGAAGTAAAAGTTTTACGTGATAAAAGTACAGTATTTACTAAAACAGAACATTTTGCACGTGTGTTAGGAAAAGATAATAAACCTACTCTTCCTTGGCTTGCAGATAGTGTTATTCATAATAGCATGATAAAAGCCAATGAAAGAAGAGTCTTAAACTATGGTTTTAAAGTAAAAGCAGAGGATATTGTTGAAGTAATTTTTGGTTATTATCGAGTAAATCCGAAAATGGTAGATGTTTTTAAAGTTAATCCCAAAAAATATGGACAATTTCATATTATGAAAAAAAAGCGTTTTATAATAGAGTAATAAACGAATAGTATTTGATACCTATAAATGTAGGTATCAAATATTTTATTTTTTATTGTTTTTTTGGATTAAAAACAGGTTCTGAAAAATAGTACCCTTGAAACTCATCAACGCCTAATTTATATACAATATTAAACACCTCTTTTGAGTGTACAAATTCTGCAATTATTTTGATATTTAACTCTTTTGCTGAAGTTATGATTGCTTTGACAATGGCATAGGATTTTTTGTCCGTATCAATATGTTTAATTAATGAACCATCAATTTTGATAAAATCAGGATTGAGGGATAAAATATGCGTATAGTTTGAGTATCCTGCTCCAAAGTCATCAATCGCTATTTTAACACCATAATCCCTAAACTCTTTTATAAAACGGGACATTAAATTCAAGTCATCAATATTTTCACTCTCTAAAATCTCAATGATAAGTCTTTTTCCAATAAGGGGATATAATCGTAACTGCTCTTTGATGAGATCTAAAAGGGTTTGGTTATGAATATCCTCATAAGAGAGGTTAATAGAGAAGTGATAGTTTAATTTGTTCATACACTCAAAACTTTTTGTAATAATTTGTGTTGCTAAAGCATAATATTGTTTGTTTTTGATAGCTTCATCTAAAAATAAATAAGGTGATATAAGACGAACTTTTCCATTATGACTCTCTGCTATTCTCATGAGAACTTCATATTTGATTATTTTTTGTTCTTTATTGACAATCGGTTGATAAACGGGAATGACACTCTCATTTTCCAATGCTTTTTTAATACGCTTTCCCCACTCATGATTATTTTTAACAGCATTGGTTCTATCTAAGGTATTTTCATAAATAGTAAACTCCAAATTATGCAATTTGGCATATCGTAATGCCATATCTGCACAAAGAATTGGTTTCTTTTCATTAATAGATACGCCAATTGTAACATCAATATTAATATATTCATTAGGATTACTAATGTGATAGTTAAATGTTTTAATAGACTCTTTTAAAAGATTAATCTCATGGGTAATACTGTATTTATCTTGATTTCCATTTGATTTTAAAAGGGCAAAATTATCACTGTAAAGGCGATAGATTTTGTACTCCTTTTGATGATTGAAGTGTTGTAGACGTTGAACAAACTGAAGGAGTATCTCATTTCCCATTTCAAAATTATAAAGACTGTTATAGTTTTGAAAGGAGTCTATATTGAGTACAATTAGTGTAGGATTTAAGGTTTTTTTTAAATCACGAAGTAGGGCATGTTGGCTTAAAAGAGAGGTTAATTTATCATAATAGAGTTGATTCTCCAAAGCAAGGGTTCGCTCTTGAACCTTTTGTTCAAGTTCTTCATTTATATTAAGAAGTAAACTGTTTTGTTCTTGGGTCTCTTGAATATACTTTTTAGCAAGTTTGGTATTTTTGATATTTTCGCATGCTTTTGAAAAAACACTCATAATATACTCAAATTCTAAAGGTTTTTGAATAAAGAAATTAATACCGATATTAATGAGTTTTGTTAAATATTTTGAATCTTCATGGGCAGATAAAATAATAATAATCTGTTCACTATTATGGGCTAAGATTTTTTCACATAGTTGTACGCCATTGAGTTTAGGCATTTCAATATCACTAATTACAATATCATAATAACTTTGATTTTGTTCATAATAGTGATGATATTTCTCTAAGGCTTGGCTCCCATCTTGTGCGGTATCAACACAGTTGAAAAAATTGTCAAAAATTGATTTTGTTTGTAGGAGTAACTCTTGTTCATCTTCAATATATAAAACTCTTAACTCTTTTGCATTAGTATAAATAGTTTGAATATTTGACATAATAAATCCTTTCAAATATTACATTTTTGATAAAACCCTTTCAAGAGAACTTTTAATATTGTCATAGGTTATAGGTTTTAAAACATAGGATTTTGCGCCATTTGCAATGGCTTCCATAACGATTCGCTCTTCCCCTTGGGTTGTTGCCATGATAACCTTGGCTTGGGAATCAAATTGACGAATCTCTTTTAGTGTATCTAGACCATTTTTATTAGGCATTGAAATATCAAGAAATGTTATGTGTGGTTTATCAAAACGATATTTGTTAATAGCCTCTTCTCCATTACAAGCTTCAATAATATCAAAATACCCCAATTGATTAAGAATTTGTGTTAAGTTAGAACGTATTACTTTAGAATCATCGGCAAGCATTATTTTAAACATTATTTATCCTTTTGTTTTTGGAATAAGAAAAATCCATGTAAGCCCTTTATGTGGTTTACTTTTAATTTTAAATTGTCCTTGTATTTTCATGAGGTCTTCATACATCGCACTCAATCCTACTCCTCTTCCTGCATATTCATTAACTTCCATATAGGTACTAAAGTGGTCTTTTAAAATAAGTTGAAAAACTTTTTCTTGAGGAAGCTTTTCAATATAAGATTGTTCAAAACCTAATTCAAGAGCTTTTTGTTTAATAAGTGTTGAATTAAGACCAATACCATCGTCACATATTTTTATAGATAGAAATCTTTTTTTCTCTTTTACGATACAATCAATTTTTCCCATAACATCTTTTTGAATATCTTTTCGTATCTCTGGGGTTTCTATACCATGAATAACAGCATTTCTAAAAATATGTACTAAAGACTTTATAAAAGGGAGAATAGTTTTATCAATACGAATATTTTTATCGCATATGATAGAAATAGGGTAAATCTTTTTAGAAAATAGTAATGCCACTTTTTCAGTCTGTTTTGCGTGGGAAGTGAGCAAATCTAATAAAGAGTTCTTTTTTAGTTGACGTATCTCTTCTAATAAAATAAGCATTTCATTAGGATGAATTTCTTTTTGGTTAATCATTAAATCGAGTCTATTTTCAATATGTTCAATAAAATCGAGGTTAACTTTGCGGTAGGTACTTTGTTGTAAGAAGCTTGTACCTAAAATATTGGTTATCATAGAAATGTCGAGGCTTAGGCTGTTTGCTAAACTATTCTCTTCTAAAATATTTTTTAATATTTTGACATTGATTGGTTCTTTTTGTAGAAGTGTTAAAATACTCTCTTCAAGTGCATGTATTGCTTGAGGTGTGTGAATTAACTCTTTTTGTGAAAAAAGCCCTTTGAACGTATGTAGCTTTCGTAAAATATTAGGAACTTTTTTTTCCAAAGAGGTTGTGTTTTGAATAAGAGTATGTAAGTGTGAAAGGAAAGTATGGAACTCTGCTTTTGTTTCCCAAAATTGATTACTATCACTAATAACAGCAATAATCATACGATGTAATTCTCGCTCTTTAACTAATTTATTTTTAAGCTTCTTTTGATTGGTTGTATCGGTTAAAATAAGCATAATACGGCTGTTTGATAACATTTTATACTCAATTTTTATATACTTTTCATTAAGAAAATGCTCTTTTGGCATGAGTGAGAAGAATTCCTCTTGCTTATAACAATCTTCTTCATTGACAATAAGGTTAAATCCAAATTTAAAAGTCTCTTTTTTTGTAATATCGTTATTAAAAAGTAAAGTTGCAATGTTTTTTTCTTTTAGATCTACTTCTTCTAAAATCTTTGTACATTGCAGTGAATAGTCAGGTTCAATTTGCATATTTATATTACATGACAAAAAACCTTGTTCGGTATTATTTAAAAGTTCATAGAGTTTTTCATTACTTTGTTGTAGTGCTTGTTGCTGTTGTTGAATTTCAACATTTAGTGCTTCGATTTTCTTTTTTCGAGTAATGTCTTCAGAAATTGCATTGTACCCAATGACGCGTTCACTTTTATCAATATAAGGAGAGATAATAGAACTAATCCAATAACTCTCTCCATTTTTTCGTCTGTTTTTAATTTCTCCAGACCAAATTTCTCCTGCTTGAATAGTTTGCCACATATCTTTATAAAAAGTATCACTCATCTCTTTATGTCTAAGGATGGTTGCATTTTGCCCTATAAGTTCTTCTTTCTTGTAACCAGAAATATTTTCATAAGCAGTACTAATATCAACAAAATTTCCTTCTAAATCAGTACGTGTAGCAATAACAAAATTATCATAGTTTTTAATAATAGTGTTATATTCATCATTTAAATCTTTTATCTTGTCAATGTTTTTTTTAAAGCTTTGATACTCTAATATATCATGACAAATTTTTTGAAGAGTTTTGAAAAGAGTTTGCATTTCAATAGGTTTATGAATAAAGTTTGAGATACCTAGTTCAATGAGTTGAACAAGTTTATCACTATCATTATAGGCTGATAGTACTAAAATTGCTTGTTGTTTATTAATCTGAAGAATCTTTTGACTCATTTGAATGCCATCCATATTTGGCATGGTAATATCACTAATTACTAGGTCATAAAAACAGCGTCTTTGTTGATAAAAGTCATTATATTTTTGTAAACCTTCAACCCCATCATCTGCTGTGTCAATGATATTAAAAAGGTTTGCAAAAATTGCTTTTGTATCTTCTTGAACATCTTTGTCATCTTCAATATATAAAACACAAAAGCTTTTTGTTTTATTCACTAAGTTCTTGACATCCATAACTTGCCTCTTGTGTTGGTAAATTTATTTCAAAGGTGACACCTTCATTTTCATTATTGAATACTGTTAATTTTCCATTATGATGCTCTTCAATAATTGTTTTTGACATATAAAGACCTAAGCCTGTTCCATTTTTAGAGTCTTTTGTTGAAAAATAAGGTTCAAATATTTTGCTGATAATCTCAGGTGAAATTCCTGAACCATTATCACTTAATTCAATAATAGTATTTTCAGCTAGATCATAGGTTTTAATAATAATTTTCCCATTTTTAATAATATTCTCTTCTAAGTTATCTTGAGAGTTTTTAAGAAGATTTAAAATCACTTGCATCATTTCATTGTGATAGAGTTTGATTTTGCGTTTAGATTGTAGGTCTAGTTCAATATAGATACCTTTTGAACGTAAAGAGATTTCAATAATGCTTAATGCTTGTGTGATAGGTTTGTTAATCTCTAGGCACTGCTTTTTTTTGTTTGGTTTATAAAAGTTTCTAAAATCATCAATCGTGGTTGATAGGTTTTTAACATAGTGTTCAATTTTATTTAAACTATCTTCTAAAGAAATTAGATGTTCTGTTTGCCCCTTTTTTGTTGAAAAATCATAGAGTTCTAAGGCAATTTTAGTTTTTATGCTAATAGCCGTTGCAGCAATAGAACCTAATGGTTGCCTCCATTGATGGGCAATCATACTAATCATTTCACCCATTTGTGCAAGACTTGATTGCTGTTGTAACATCTTGTCTTTTTGTTTTAATTCACTTAAATCAATAATAGAGGCAATTCGGATTGTTTCATTATTTCGTTGGCTATTTTGTCCTTTAACTAAAGCAGGGAAATAGCTTTTATTACATTTCATAAGAGTCACTTCGTAAGGGGTATTACTATCTAAGGTAATTTTGTCTTTTACCATTTGAATTGAATCTGGTGCAACTAAATCAAAAATATTTTTTCCAATAAGTTCCATTTTATTTCTTGCTTTAAAAAGCGTAACTGCAGCACTATTAACTTCAATACAGTTATGTTCTTCATCTAAAATAAGCAGCGCTTCAATAGTGGAGTTAACAAGAATTTGGAAATTCTTTATGGAGTTTTCTAAGGCTTTTGCTACTCGTTTACGTTTTCGAATCGCTTTTTTTAATTTAACATTCCATAAATAAAGAATAATAAAAATAAGAATAGCAATAATAGGTAGACCTATTTTTATCAAAAGATTATAATCAAAACTATTTTCAAATTTAAGAGTAACCCAACGGTTTTGGATTTTATTATGTTCATTGAGAGTAATAGCATTAATGGCTTTTTGAAGTATAGAGTTTAGCTTAGGTAAATCACTACGAGTTGCTATTCGTAAGTTCCAGTTATCTTGAAGTTTTCCTGTGATTTTAACGTTATGAAGATTTTGTTTTTCAATGGCGTATCGAATAGCAGATAAAGAATCCACTAAACCAAATATCTCACCTTCTTGAACTGCTTTTAGTCCTTTTGTTATATTATCATAAAGATTGATTTTTAAATTTGATTGATGATTTTGTAGCTTCTCTTTATAGTTTGAACCATCAATAACCCCAATAGTTTTTCCCTTTAAATCATTAATATTTGAGATAAAGGATTTATCGTCTAGCGTTGCAATTACCAAAGCAGAAGGAATATATGAAGTGGTAAATTTAAAATCATGTAGTTGACTTGAACTAATGATTGTGCCTGGTAAAATATCACATTGGCGTAGATTGGCTTTTTGCTGTGCTTCCTTTCTTGAGTTTGCACGAATAAGTTTAACCGGTATATCTATCTTTTTACTTATTAATTGCATATACTCAGGAATAATACCTGTTGCTATATTTTTGTTATAAGCTGAGTAGGGCATCCAATCAGCTGGAATGCAAGCCATAATAGAATTTTTCTTTTTTAAAAACATTTTTTCTTCATTAGAGAGTTTTATTGGTAAGAGGGTTTGTGGTTGTAAAATATTGCCAAACCATTTTCTTCGTAAGGTGATAAACTCTTCTTCAGAAATGAGTTCAATTCCTTTTTGTAAAATATCTCTTAGTATTGGCATATCATTACGTACACCTATATTTAAAGGACTCCTAAAATCTTTATCTTCTATATGTGCAAGGGCTTTAATAGTTGAAATGCCATTTTTTTCCATAAGATAAATAGCAACACCATAATCTGAAACGACAGCATCAACTTTTTTGAACATTAAAAGCTTTAGCGCTTCAAGAGTATCTTTTGTTAGATGAAGTTTAATTTGTGGATGTTTTTTTTCAAGAAGTGATTGGGTATAAAATCCTTTAGGAATTGCAACAGTTTTGCCATACAGACTTTTAAGTGATGAAGTATTGTTTTGGTTCTTTAAAACAAATATGGAAGGGAGTGTTTCTGCATAATTGGTTGTGAACTTAATATATTTACTACGCTCTTTTGTATTAACAATATTTAACATCACATCAATTTTTTTTGTTTTTATAAGTTCTAAAAACTCATTCCAACTATATCCATTAATATACTCAATTTTTAAATCAAGTTTTTTTGCAAGTAAATTCATAATATCAATGGAGTAGCCTTTTGGCTGATACTTGTCATAAAAATTATAAGGTGGCCAGTTCATCTCATTGTGTACTTTTAATGTTTTTATATTTTTAAGAAAGCTACGCTCTTGTTCATTAAGTACGATATTATTAGGATTGTAAATAAAACGTTTTGTATCTAACTCATTTTTTGTTAACCCCAAAACCTTATAAATATCAAAAATTCGGTTGATATTATCTTGGTCAATGATTCCAATTTTATTGGTTTCAAAATAGGCTAGTTTTTTAAGTTCTTTAGCTTCATAAAGAAGTTCATCTTTTGATTTATTTTGAGTATTGTATTTTTTTAAAATTAACTCAACACTCTCGTCAATATTATTAAAAGCATACTCCCAACCTTTAAGAGAGGCTTCACGAAATTTTTTCACTCGTGCAGGATGTTGTATAAGTTCCTTTTCACTTGTAAATAAAATATCTCCGTAGAATTTAAATCCAAAATCTTTTGGCGCAAAAGAGATAGTTTCAACACCAAGTTTTTTTAATTTATAAGGTTCATTTGAAATATATGAGGCCATTAAATCTGTTTTGTCATGAATTAAATCATCTAGTTTTAGTGTATGCTTTTGTACTTTTGTCTGTGAAAAGTTAACCCCTTGAGACATAATCATGGCTCTTAATGAGGTTGTCCCTAATGCATCTTCGGTTAACATAATACGTTTATTAATAATATCTTTGATGGTTTGAATATTAGAGCTTTTTTTTGCTAAAAGAATCAGAGGAGTTGATTGAAAAATAGCTGCAAGAGCAACAATTGGTTTACCATTACTTTTGTCAATCAGTAAAGATGAACGTCCAATAGCATACTCTGAATTATTGGATAAAACCTCTTGAATAGTTAGGATTGAGGAGTTGAATTTTTTAATAGTAACATCAAGCCCCACACTGTCATAAAAACCTTTTTCTTTAGCAATATAATAACCAGCAAATTGAAATTGGTCAAGCCATTGAAGTTGTAATGAAACTTTTTCTTTAGCTGCTTGAAGATAGGTAAGCGCAAAAAGGATAAAAAATAACCCAATAAAAAATCGTTTCATAGTGTTCCTTGATATGTAATAACTAAATCAGATCCTCAAAACAAAAATACCTTTTTTATAACATTAACTCTAATAGTACAGTGGAAAAAATTAAAAATAAGTTAAAATTAAGATTTAATTTTTGCCTATTAAT